>CAJQNH010000015.1 GCA_905479615.1 uncultured Eudoraea sp. | reverse complement strand
AGTGTTATTCCTTTTTGCCCGAGTTTATTCATCATCAAAATACAAATCATGTTAAAGAATTATCTTAAGATTGCCTGGAGAAACCTGATTAAGAACAAGGCCTATTCCATGATAAATATTGGGGGGCTCTCATTAGGGATGGGGGTTGCCTTGATTATTGGTCTTTGGATGAAAGACGAGCTATCCCATAACGATTATTTTACCGATAAGGATAGAATTGCACAGGTCTTTCAGTCGCAGACTTTTAATGGTGAGACAGGAACAGGGCCATCTATCCCAAGACCTTTGGAAAAAGCTTTAAGAGATGGATATGGGGATAATTTTGAGTATATGATCATGTCTTCGTGGACCAACGATCTGTATTTAAAATATGGTGAGACCAATATTTCCAGGCCGGGAAATTACATGCAGCGAGAGGCACCGGAACTACTAGACCTGCAAATTATAAAAGGAGAAAAGGACGGTCTTCGGGAGATTAACTCCATCATGCTCTCGGCATCTACTGCCCAGGCTCTTTTTGGTAAAGAAGACCCTATTGGAAAGGTCGTGAAGGCAAGTAATCAGTATGATTTAATGGTTACCGGTGTTTATAAGGATATTCCTTTCAACAACACTTTCAACGATACAGATTACATTATCCCCTGGGATAAATATATTACTTTAAGTGAATGGATCATAAATGCCGAGGACCAATGGGGAAACAATTCTTTTCAATTGTTTGTTCAACTTGCTGATAATTCAAACATGAGCGAAGTTTCGGCTAAGATTAAGAATGTAAAAAAGGAATTGAACGAAGATACTGCTGAATTTAATCCGCAATTATTCCTTTTTCCAATGGCAGATTGGCATTTAAGGAGCAATTTCGAAAATGGAAAGCAGGCAGGAGGTCGAATTAAATATGTTTGGTTATTTGGAATTATTGGTGTTTTTGTGCTGCTCCTGGCCTGTATTAATTTTATGAACCTAAGTACGGCGCGTTCAGAAAAGAGATCTAAAGAGGTTGGTATAAGAAAGACTCTGGGGTCACAAAAAGGCCAATTAATCTATCAGTTTTTGAGCGAGTCATTCCTTGTTGTTGTCTTTGCCTTTATTGTAGCCCTGGGAATTGTATTCTTGTCATTAAACGGTTTTAACGAATTGGCTCGAAAAGAAATCGAGTTTCCATGGGACAATATCCAATTCTGGATGGCTTCCATGGTGTTCATAATTTTTACTTCGCTGTTAGCCGGCAGTTATCCTGCACTGTATCTATCATCTTTCAAACCTGTTGATGTTTTAAAGGGAACCTTTAATGTGGGCAGATATGCAGGTCTTCCCAGAAAGATATTGGTTGTGACGCAGTTTGCTGTTTCGGTGGCTTTTATTATTGGTACTGTTATCGTTATGCAGCAAATCAACTTCGCAAAAAACAGGCCAGTCGGTTACGATAAGGAAGGCCTGATACAGATTCCCACCTTTAGCCAGGATTTTGAGGGTAAATATGATTTGATGAGGAGTGAATTTTTAGCTTCCAATGCAATTGTGGAAATGTCTTCATCAAGCAGCCCCACTACCCGAATATGGTCTAACAGGAGTGGATTTAACTGGGAAGGGAAACCTGAAGGTTTTCAGGAAGATTTGGCATGGACCGCGGTTTCGCCCGAATATGCGAAGTCACTTAATCTTAAAATTGTAGAAGGAAGGGATTTCTCGAGGGAGTTTGCTTCTGACTCTTTGGGTGTACTCATTAACGAAACAGCTAAGAAGTATTTAGGCATGCCTGACCCGGTTGGGAAGTTTTTAAAGGATGACGATGAGGAGGACCCTAATCCACCCTTAAAAATTATAGGAGTGGTAGAGGATATAATTGCTCAATCTCCTTATGAACCGGTTAAACAAGGACTATATGTTTATGACAGGTTTAATAATTCGAGTTACTATAACCTAAGGTTAAACCCTGAGAAGAGTGCAAGTGAGAATATTGCGGTTATAGAAAGGGTTTTTAAAGGACATTTTCCCGACATACCCTTTGAGTATGAATTTGTTGATGAACAATACGGGGAAAAATTTGCTTCCGAGGAAAGAATAGGAACCTTATCCGGAATTTTTACAGCCCTGGCCATTCTAATCAGCTGTTTAGGACTCTTTGGATTAACCTCTTTTGTAGCAGAGCAGCGCACCAAAGAAATTGGGGTGAGAAAAGTTCTGGGAGCTTCCGTGTTTAATGTGTGGAATATGCTTTCTAAAGATTTTTTAAAGTTGGTGATCGTCTCATGTTTTATTGCAGTTCCTATAGCCTATTATGTAATGAATGGATGGCTTCAGGAATATCCTTATCGGGTAATACTCAAGTGGTGGATTTTTGCTTTGGCCATTGTTGGTGCTATGTTGGTTACCGTAATAACGGTAAGTTTTCAGGCCATAAAAGCAGCTAGAGCAAACCCGGTTAGAAGTTTACGTATGGAATAAATCCGATTGCTTCTCCTTCGTAATACTATGAGAAGGAACTATCAGGAATCAATTAAAATCGAATAATCATGTTTAAAAATCACATTAAAATAGCCTGGAGAAGTTTAAAAAAACAACCCTTCTTTACATTTCTAAATACCTTTGGGCTAGCCATTGGCATTGCCGGAGCACTCCTAATTTCACTATATATCTATGATGAGCTAAGTTATGATAAAATGTTTGCCGATGCAGATCGCATACACAGAGTTAATGCGGATATTAAATTCGGGGGTGAGGCCCGAGAATTTGCGGTAACTCCTGCGCCAATAGCAGAAACAATAGATAATGATTTCTCGGAAGTAGAATTAACCACAAGATTTAGAACAAGGGGTAGTGCCTTAATTAGAAAAGTTGATACAGAAGTAAACATTAAAGAACAGCAGACTACCTATGTAGACTCTACTTTTTTCAAAATGTTCGGGATAGATCTCTTGGTAGGAGATTTAAAGACAGCACTTAAATTGCCAAATACGTTGATCCTGACCAGGACAGCTGCTGAAAAACATTTCGGAATCAATGAGGCGCTGGGTCAGAATCTTTTGTTGAACAACGAGGAAACTTATACTGTGACAGGCATAATTGAAGACTTGCCCGGTAATTCATTCCTTAGGGAGCATACGGTTTTTATGGCTATGGCTGGCTACGAAGATTCGCGAATAGTTAATTGGGGCAGCAATAACTACCAAACGTATATAAAACTTATTCCTGCCGCAAATATTGACGACTTACAGTCGCCACTAAAAGCGTTCTTAGGGAAATACGTAATTCCGGGAGTTCAGCAATACATGCCTGGTATTACAGAAGAACAGTTTAAAGCTGCCGGAAACCATTTAATATACAGCACGATTCCCATGACGGAGATTCATTTAAATTCTGACAGAGTGGCGGAGATAAGTGCTAATAATGATATTCAAAGTATATATATCCTTTCTTTTATTGCCGTATTCATCATCGTCCTGGCTTGCGTCAATTTTATGAATTTGTCAACAGCACATTCTCTAAAAAGAGCTAAAGAAGTAGGCATTCGAAAGACATTAGGCTCCAATAAAGGAGCGCTTATCCGTCAATTCCTGGTAGAATCAGTTTTGGTTTCGTTTGGTTCACTGTTGTTGGCACTTGTATTTGCCATAATTGCTTTGCCTTTTTTTAATGAGCTGGCAGATAAAGATATTTCCATGCCGTATACCAATCCAATTTTTTGGATAATTCTGTTGACTTCAGGAAGTGTTTTAGGACTCTTATCAGGCAGTTATCCGGCATTTTTTATGTCGAAATTTATTCCGGTAAAAGTACTTAAAGGCGATAGCGGAAGTCTGGGAGGGGGAAAAGTGCGAAATGCTTTGGTTATTTTTCAATTTGCGATTTCAGTTTTTTTGGTAGTCAGCACTTTGGTGGTTTATCAGCAATTGGAATATATTCAAAATAAGGATCTGGGATTCTCAAAGGATCAGGTACTTATTGTCAATGATGTCTATACGGTTGGGGATCAGATTAATTCATTTAAAGAAGAAGTAAAAAAACTCGGTTTTGTTATTAATGCAACCCTGAGTAGTTTTTTTCCAACTCCTTCAAGTAGATCTGACAGTACTTTTGCTCCGCTTGAGGGAGCAACAGATCAGGAAAACGCCGTGAGTATGCAGAGGTGGGGCGTAGATTATGATTATGTCTCTACTATGGGTTTTAAAATCATAGCCGGAAGAAATTTTGATAAGAAATTTAAAAATGACTCAACTAGCATCATAGTAAATGAATCTGCAGTAGCTGTAATGGGGGTGAAACCAGAAGAAGCACTAGGGTTACGCTATACGCCGGATATGGGATCAGAAAACGCCAAATATTATACAATTATTGGAGTTGTAAAAGATTTTCATTTCTCTCCCTTTAGGGAAGAAATTGAATCTTTGAGCATGCATTTGGGAGGTTTTGCATATTCCCTGGCTATAAAATTAGAAGAAGGGAGCTTTACACACGCCATAGAAAGTATCGAAGGGGTTTGGAATAGAATTGCTCCCGGACAGCCTTTCGACTATTATTTTATGGAAGATTCTTTTAATAACACCTATAAGTCCGAACAGCGCTTAGGTCATATTTTTATCATTTTCACAATACTATCCATTTTAATTGCCTGCCTTGGTTTATTTGGCCTTGCGGCATTTAATGCCCAAAAACGAACTAAGGAAATAGGCATAAGAAAAGTAATGGGAGCCAGCGTAGGTCAGATTACCTACAGACTTTCGTCAGACTTCCTTAAGTTGGTTCTTGTGGCCATCCTCATTTCTTTGCCTATCGGATGGTTTGCCATGAATAAATGGCTGGAAGACTTCTCGTACCGTATAGAAATTGCCTGGTGGGTTTTTGCCTTGGCTACCTTATTGGCAGTGGCAATTGCGATTCTTACGGTGAGTTACCAAAGTATTAAAGCCGCTATCGCAGACCCGGTAAAGAGCTTAAGAACAGAATAAAAATTATATCATGTTTAAAAATCATATCAAAATTGCCTGGAGAAATCTTCTAAAAAACAAAGCTTATTCCGTAATTAATATTGGCGGACTTGCCTTGGGTATGGCCGTAACGATAATAATTGCACTTTGGGTAATAGATGAACTAACCTATAACAACTATTTTAAAAATCACGACCAGATTGCCCAGGTCTTTCAGTCGCAAACTTTGAACGGAGAAACAGATACCGGCCCTTGGATTCCCAGACCACTGGAAATGGTTATGCGCGAAGACCATAAGGATAATTTTAGGCATATTGTAATGTCATCCTGGAATAATTCTCAACATCTTAAATACAAGGAGACCGTTATTTCCAGAACAGGCAGTTTCATGCAGGAAGCTGCACCCGAAATGCTAAATTTAAATATCTTAATAGGAGATCAGGATGGGTTAAGGGAGATTAACTCAATTATGCTTTCGGCTTCTACGGCTAATGCGCTCTTCGGTTCTGAAGATCCAATAGGTAAAGTTGTAGAAGTTAATAATGAATATAACATGTTGGTTTCAGGTGTCTATGAGGATATTCCTTATAATAATTCGTTTAATGATTTAGAATTTATTGCCCCATGGAAACATTATATAACTACTTCTGAATGGATAAAAAGAGCATTAGATAATTGGGACAATAACTCATATCAGCTTTTTGTGCAAATCGTGGATAATGCCAGCATGGACAAAGTAACTGCAACCATTAAGGATATAAAAAAAGATATTTCAGCTACTTCAGAAGAATTTAACCCCCAATTATTTCTTTTGCCGATGAACGATTGGCATTTGCGTTCCAATTTTGCAAATGGCAGGCAAGTGGGTGGCAGAATCCAATATGTCTGGCTATTTGGAATAATTGGTGCCTTTGTATTGCTTTTGGCTTGCATCAACTTTATGAACCTTAGCACTGCGAGATCAGAAAAGCGAGCTAAGGAAGTAGGTATACGCAAATCTATTGGATCTCCGAGGAGTCAGTTGGTTTATCAGTTTTTATCTGAATCTTTTTTAGTGGTTATGTTGGCATTTGTAATCGCTATTATTTTTGTCCAAATAAGTCTAGGAGGATTTAATGACTTGGCGAGAAAGGAAATTGTCTTTCCCTGGACAAACACCTTGTTTTGGACTGGATCTATATTTTTTATTGTATTTACTGCACTTTTGGCAGGTAGTTACCCTGCAGCTTACCTGTCCTCTTTTAAACCGGTAGAAGTTTTAAAAGGAACTTTCCGCGCCGGCAGGTTTGCATCTGTACCCCGAAAAATACTGGTGGTGCTCCAGTTTACAGTTTCTGTGGCATTTATTATAGGTACAGTTATAGTTATGCAGCAGATACAGTATACCAAAAACAGGCCTGTTGGTTATGATAAAAACGGATTGATCCAAATCCCTGCTATGAGTCAGGATTTTAGAGGCAAATATGAATTGATGAGAAATGAATTTTTGGCTTCAGATGCTATTGTTGAAATGTCCTCTGCCAGCAGTCCTACGACCCAAATCTGGTCTAATTATAGTGGTTATACCTGGGAGGGTAAACCAGAAGGGTTTCAGGAAGACTTTGCATGGACGCTGGTTTCCTACGAATATGCCAGATCACTCAATTTAAAAATAGTAGCGGGCAGGGATTTTTCAAGGGAGTTTGCTTCAGATTCCAATGCAGTTCTAATCAACCAAACCGCCGTGAAGTATATGGGTCTTATCAACCCGGTTGGTTTATACCTGAAAGATAGTAGCGAGGAGGATCCGGGAGAACCCAGGCCAATTATAGGCGTAGTGCAAGATATGATTGCCCAGTCGCCATATGATCCTGTAAAACAAGGGGTATACGCGTTTGACAATGTGGGAGAATCAAGTTATTACATCCTGCGACTTAACCCCGAAAAAGGTGTCAGTGAAAACCTGAAACTAATTGAAAATGTTTTTAAAGAGCACTTTCCTGATATTCCTTTTCAATATGATTTTGTTGACGAACAATATGCTGAAAAATTCCAATCTGAAGAACGCATTGCCAGTTTGGCAAGTGTATTTACAGCCCTGGCAATTTTTATTAGTTGTTTAGGGTTGTTTGGGTTAACCTCATTTGTCGCTGAACAGCGCACCAAGGAAATTGGAGTTCGAAAGGTCTTGGGAGCTTCGGTGTTCAATGTTTGGAATATGCTTTCAAAAGACTTTTTAAAATTAGTCGTAATCTCAAGTTTTATTGCAGTTCCTATTGCCTATTATGTAATGAATGGTTGGTTACAGGAATATCCATATCGGGTTATTCTAAAATGGTGGATTTTTGCTTTAGCCATGGTAGGAGCTATGGGAGTTACCATCTTAACGGTTAGTTTTCAAGCAATTAAGGCCGCAAAAGCTAACCCGGTTAAAAGTTTGCGTTCAGAATAAATCTGTATAGTCCGATTCAGAATAGTTATTAAAATATGCTACTAAAATTAAACAACATCTTTAAGTGGGTCCAGTCAGGAGGCCAACGTATTTTCTTGCTAAAAGACATCAATATGGAAGTACATGAAGGAGAGTTCATTTCCGTCATGGGCCCTTCCGGTTCAGGTAAATCTACCTTATTGAATGTGATTGGGATGCTCGATAATTTTGATGAGGGAGCCTATCATTTTCTGGATGAATCTGTACATAACTTAAAAGAAAAACATCGCGCCCGGATGTATAAGGAATATATCGGCTTTGTCTTTCAGTCGTATCATCTATTGGATGATTTAACCGTGCAGGAGAACCTGGAAATGCCTCTTTTGTACAAGAAATATAAATCTTCGGAAAGGAAGGCCATGGTGGCTGATATGCTGGACCGCTTTAATATTGTGGGGAAAAAAGACCTTTTCCCTGTTCAGCTTAGTGGGGGACAGCAACAATTGGTTGGGGTAGCGAGGGCTTTGATTTCCAACCCTAAATTAATCTTGGCCGATGAACCTACAGGCAACCTGAATTCTTTACAGAGTGAAGAGATTATGGATCTTTTTAAACAACTGAATAATGATGGGGTAACCATCATCCAGGTGACGCATTCTGAAAAGAACGCTTCCTATGGCTCCAGAATTATAAATTTACTCGATGGACGAAGGGTTTAGTATATGAGCAATAATTTTAAGTTTAAATGGATAGGTATATTAATAACATTATTTAGCCGGCAATTCCATCTCCGTCAATATCTTGGTTCAGGTGAGACTCCAGGGCTTCCAATGTTTTTCTAAGGAGTGTCTTTGTGTTCTCCAGTTCGGCCTCTAAATTAGCCACCCGGTCTTCAATACTGTCTGCTTGTGCCTGTTGTTTATCCAGTTCTTCCTGTTGCAGTAAATCCCAAAATATCCCCATCTTAATTGTTTTTATTTAGTTAACTGATTTTTAGGAATCCTCTTTGTTGGAATCCTTTTTATTGTTTTTTTTCATTTTTTGATAACCCATAAGTAAACGCACCCCCAGTCTTGCGAAAAGGATTATTGCAATTACCATCACTACATCAATTCCATTCATAGTTACGTTTTAAATAAGAACAACACCAACTATTATTTAGCCTGGAAGTTAGCTTATTGCAAAATGATTTTACAAAGCACTATGCTCGCTTTAGACCTGCTAATCTTAATTCAAGGTACAAATTCCCTGATTTTTTTAAAGGGTATTAAATCATTCTTTCTTATCCTCTTCAGGTGGAGGTGGCATCACAAATGGCTCAGGTTGAGGGTCCAGTGGTTTTAAATCCTTTCCCTGTAAAGCAGAATGGTCCGCTGGCACAAAAGTGGCTCGGAATGTACTATGCGTCCCATTCATTGCATTTCTCGGTTCTCCATTTGGTTTGTGAATGTTACCGCGATAGGGAACTAAATATTCCCAGACAATTTCGTTATCGGGAGTCACTTCAAATAAACGGCCTTTGGGCCCTTCATTAATAAACGTATTACCATTTCCCATACGATGCGCCCCGGAAATAAAACTTCCGTAAAATGAGATGGTATCCTTTGCCACGTAGTTCCAAAATTGTTTCTCAGGGCCAAAACCATTGTTAGCCATCATTTGATAGTTGCCATCTTTTGTTAAAGGAGGCTTAATTTCATATATCGCCGAATAATCGAGACTGTCGGGTCCCATGGGGACATCATTATTATAAACCGTAAGATGTCCCGCACCTGGCTTGCCTTTTTCTATCCATCGCACATCATGCTGCCCAAAAAGTTTGCGATTAGTAGAATCGCCATGACCATAATTTTCGGGATTTCCCCAACGGTACAAAAAATCCCCTCCTTTACCACTTTTTCCACCCTTGTGACCGGCAGCCTCTTCAGTGGTAACACTGTGGTCAATGATATAAATTTCACTCAAACTGGGAGAGCTAAACACTATCTGGTCCAGTTCGGGATTATAGTTTATGGCATTAAAATGTAAGATATCTGATCTTGGATTATCTATGGTCAGGTTTCTTCCGCCCCTTCCCATAGCTTTTAAAATATCCAGGCTGTCCTGGGTAATAGCAGGGGGGATAGAATCTCCCAGGTTAAAACTGAGCAATTCAGGATGCTCTGCGGGATTT
The DNA here is from genome assembly GCA_905479615.1 of uncultured Eudoraea sp. GTDB lineage: Bacteria > Bacteroidota > Bacteroidia > Flavobacteriales > Flavobacteriaceae > Eudoraea. Next base: position 4,178 of record CAJQNH010000015.1, on the reverse strand, counting down.
CCATAATTGGGCTTGGTTTCATCATAATCCTGAATCAAATGGTCTTCCACACGCCATTCCCAGACTATTTTACCCCCACTGGCACCCTGGGGTTCTATTTCAATAATTTTTTCCATCCATGGCCCTGATCTTGGAATAAATTCGGGTTTTCTGCCTAAAGCAAGTGCATAGTCGTATGATGAAGTTTCATAAGCAATCGCAAGAATATTCCCATTGGGCATAACTGCAAAATCGTGATGTACTATTTGAGTGGTATCTGCATATTCAAAATCCCATATCATTTTTCCATCCCAGTTTATTTTTTGTATCCGTCCATAGGGTCCTCCAAATCCAAATACTGGATAATCAGGATCATTACCACCCTGTACAATAGAACCATCATCCATTATATAGGGGTTAAAAGAACCGTAATTTCCTTTCCATTCGTGCACCACTTCACCTTTTCTGTTGATCAAATAAGTGGAGGCAGAATTGGGAACAGGAAACATAATATACCCCGAACTTAGACTGTCCGAGTTTATGGTTAATCCACGGGGAATATAGTGCCCGAACATATTGCGGTCCTTTTTGCCGGCTTCTTCTTCAGCTGTTTGTTTGTCGCCACAGTTAAAAAGAAGTACTACAAAGAAAATTACACTGAAATAATTTAGAATTTTTTTCATTGGTTTGGTTGAATAATTTACAAAATTGATTAATAGAGAAGGCTTAATTTATAATTTTCATGGCTTTTCACGGTAAAGGTCTTACCATGATATCCTTATAAAAAACAATACTACCGGGGTCATGTCCCTGTAAAGCAAAAGTGCCTGTACCCAGAACCCTATACACACCGTCTCCTTCCCTTAATGGATTCTCAGGTTCCGTATAATCAACGACTACAATATCATTTATTTTTACAATAATGCGCTTGCCTTCCACTTTCACATATTCCGTATACCACTCATTATCTGCGGCATAATTTTCTTTAACATCGACTATGTTGTACAAACTGCCTGTACGCTTCCAGTCGCCCTGTGTATTATTCACCTGCACTTCATAGCCATAAGTGGGCCATCCGTCTTCCTGATATCTGGTATGAATATAAATCCCGGAATTAGCCCCGGGTTTGGTCATTACCCTTGCCTTAAATTCGAAATTCTTAAAATGATGGTTTTCCACGTCACCGGCATAAAACAAATGGGCTCTTTCGCCCGCTACTTTAATGGTACCATCCTCTACGGAAAAAGTAGAAGCATTTACACCAACTTTCCAACCTTCAAGGTTTTTGCCATTAAATAGTGAAATCCACTCACTGTCAGGGTTACTTTTTGTTTCCTGCCCTAAAATCGGACTTAAAGTTCCAAAACTAATTAGAAGGATAATTGCATATTTTAAACTAAGTTTCATGATGTTTTTAATTCAAATTGTGATTGTATAAAATTTTAAATGGTCTTTGCGAGGGCGTTTTCAACAACTGCATACGTATTCTCGTAGCTATTTTTTAGTATGGTCTCGGCATCCATGGTCTCCCAATATTCCTTATTAAAAAGCTCCACAGAAAAACCACCCCTGAATCCGGCATTATACAGTTTGGGGATTAACTCGTTAAAAGGGCAAACGCCTTCCCCGGGCAATACCCTGTCGGAATCTTTTAATAATTCATAAGACGGACTTGAAGGGTAATCATTTATGTGTATTACGGGTAGTCTGTTTCCATTTAAAAGATCTACCGTATCCCAATCATTCCCTCCGCGGTAGACATGATAAAAATCCAGAAGCATTGTAGCTTTTGGGTGCCCGGTCGCAATAGCAATTTGAGCACAATCTGACACTTTATTTAAGGCTCCCATACCCCAAAGTTCGAGTATTGGAGTTACCCCTGTTTCATCTCCGAGATTCAGGATTGCATTATATCTTTCGGCGTAATCATCATATTTGTTTCTATCTAAAGATTCTATGCCCTGCACAGGGGCTGCAATAAATTTGCCGCCCATCTGGGCAATAATCATCATTTCCTCCCGCAATTGTTCCAACGCTTTTATTCTTTCTTCAGGATCATCACTGCACCATCTGGAAAAGCCTATTATGTTTTCCAGTATCAGCCCCCTGTCTTCCAGTTTTCTTTTTAACTGTTCAGCTTTGCCTCCTTTTTCCAGATATGCCATTATATCCCGCATCCACAATTCTACTCCGTCAAATCCGGCATCGGCCACCATATCAATTTGCACATCAACGTCCAACTTATAATGTAAAAGGGTAGAGGTATTCAGGCTAATTCTTATGGGGAGTTTCTTTTTAAAAGCAGAATTTTCAGAGTAAGGTAGATTTGACTTAAAAGCATACCCTCCCATTGCTGCCAGTGAAACCTTAAGACTTGTAGCTATCGCTTTTCTTCTCGAAATTTTATTTTTCATTATTCAGGTGGTTATTCGTTTATCCCATACGAATTTTTTATCCTAATAAAGGTCTTACAATAAAATTAGTATATTGGGTATAAGGTAATTAATAAGAGGATTAAGATAACCAATTTAAACCTAAACATAAATTATGAAAGCACATAAAATGTTATTGTTAACAATTCTTTGTTGTACGTCTGCTTTAGCGCAATCTGTTACCACGCTTGAAGAAAGAAATGAACGTATAAGAGAACGCTGGAATCGTAGCCTGGTAGGTGATTCTTCTTATACATTTAATAAAGAAGCGAACAATCTTTTGAGTCAGACTGCAAAATCTGCTAATCCGGGAAAGGCGCTTTGTGTGGCCATGGGACAAGGCAGAAATGCTTTATATCTGGCAAGGCAAGGTTGGGATGTTACTGGTTTTGATCTGGCGGATAAGGCAGTGGCCTTTGCCGTGGAACAAGCTAAAGAGCAAAATGTAAAATTGACGACTGAAATAGCCAGTTTTGAGACTTTTGATTATGGAACTGAGCAATGGGATATGATTACCTGGTTATATGGTGGTTGTCTGCAAATAGATGGAATATCTAAAAAGATAAAAACGGCCCTCAAACCCGGAGGTCTGTTTGTTTTTGAGTTTTTTCACCGTGAAGCTGGTATTGAAATGGGCCGTCCAAACTTTGGCTGTGAAAAAAATGCGCTAAGAGAAATATTCACAAAAGAAGGGGGCTTTGATGTTTTATTGTATGAAGAAAAAGAAGGAATTGCAGATTATGGCATGGATACCAACAAATTGATTTACATGGTGGTCACAAAATTATAATTATCCCGTCAGGAAGATTTGGAAATTCTTTTATTGATAAAATAAGTGAGTACTCCAATGGCCAGGATAAGCATTCCAATCATGCTTTCCAAAGGTTTATCTAGTATCAGATAAACCAGGATCCAAATACTAAAAAGGATAAAGATTACAGGCAACAAAGGGTGAAAAGGGGCCTTAAAGTAAGGTGTTTCGGATTCTTTTTTACGCAATATAAACACCCCTGCAACAGTAAGGGCTGCACTCAGTTGTAGAATAAAACCGCAATATAGCAATACACTTTCAAAAGTACCTGTAAGCACATAAGCTATACTTAATAGTGCTTGGAACCAAACAGCTACCACTGGGAGATTGTTCTTATTTTTTCTTTGTAAAAATCGCCAGAGCTTAAAATCTTTACTCATAGCCAGTGACACTCGTGGCCCCACCCAGATCATGGCACTTATACTGGAAACTAAAAAGAAAGAAATTAGAATATTAATGGTCTTGGCACCCTTGCTGCCGAAAATATTGGATGCGTAGACATGTCCAATATCCAGTTGCCCTTGCAGTTCTGCCAACGTCCCGTGCTTTAAGAAGACCAGTTGCATGAACACGTATAATAGAGTTACAAGAAGAGTACCCCGTACAAGTGCTTTAGGAAGATTAACCCTGGGCTTGTCTATCTCTTCAATTATATAAGAGGCGGCGTTCCAACCGGTATAAGAATAACTCACATATACAAAAGCTATGGCAAATGAAGGAGTTAAAATCTCCATTGTCCATGAATTGGAAAAGTCAAGTGCGGAATCACTTTGGGCATAGTAAAGCCCAATAAGAATTAGGAAGAGGATCAAAAGTACCTTGAACCAACTGGCATAGGATTGAAATTTGCTGCTCACATTAAGGCTGAAAGAGTGTATGAGCGATATTGTGACAATAGCAGATATGGCTAAAAAAGTGTTGTTGACCTGCAGGACGTTTCCTAAATATGCCCCCAA
>CAJQNH010000014.1 GCA_905479615.1 uncultured Eudoraea sp. | reverse complement strand
GGCTGCCCTGGAAGACAAAAAGATAGACACCAGCACAGTTATTGATACTGAAAATGGGCGGTGGAAATTATACGATAGAATAGTAAGGGATTCTAAACATGGAGGCTATGGCAAAATTTCAATGGCAAAGGCTTTTGAAGTTTCTTCAAATACAGCTTTCGCCAAAATGATTCATAACAGTTATAAAGATAAACCATCAGTTTATGTAGATCGCCTGATGTCCATGGGGCTTCATGAGGAACTGGGAATGCCAATAAAAGGTGAAGGTAAGCCCGTAATAAGATATCCCGGAGATAAGGGGTGGTCTGGGATTTCTCTGGCATGGATGTCTCATGGCTATGAAGTATCCTTAACGCCTTTACAGACCCTTGCTTTTTACAATGCTATAGCTAATGATGGTCAATTGTTACGTCCCAGACTAATAAAAGAGGTTAAGGAATGGAACAAAACCATTTATACGTTTGATAAGGAAATTATTAATGAGGCTATTTGCTCTAAGGAGACGGCAAAACAGGCACGTGACTTATTGAAAAATGTTGTGGAAAAAAAACGCGGAACGGGGCACAGGCTTTATTCTCCAAACTTTTCAATGGCAGGTAAAACGGGAACGGCTCAAAAAAACTATGTAACCCGAGACCCGGACAAACTGAAGTATATATCAACTTTTGCCGGGTATTTCCCTGCAGATGACCCAAAATACTCTTGTATAGTGGTAATCCATGAACCTGATAAAAGTGTAGGCTACTATGGCGCCGACGTGTCCGGGCCAGTATTTAAATCCATAGCCAGAAAAATTTATGCCAACAACCCTTTAATTGACGAAATAGAAACCTTGGAACCTACAAATGATGATTTAGAGGCAAGTTTTCAAAGCTACTATGTGGAGGCACAAAAGAATCACAATCAAATGCCGGATGTAAAAGGAATGAGTGGTATGGATGCAATTTCTATTCTTGAAAACATGGGTCTGGAGGTAGAGATCAAAGGAAATGGCAAAGTTAAAAAGCAATCAATTTCTAAGGGAACAGATTTAGGAAAAGTAAAGAAAATAATTTTAGAACTTTCATGAAGCCCCTAAAGGATATATTATATGGAGTAAGTCTTAGCGCCGTGAGTGGATCTACCGGAGTTATAGTGAATACTATATGTTTTGATTCCAGAAAAGTGGCTAAGGGTAGCGTTTTTGTTGCCATTAAGGGTACTTTAACCGATGGGCATAAATATATAGATAAGGCTATATCCGCTGGAGCCATTTCGATAGTGTGCGAAGAGCTTCCGGGAGATTTGATCAATAATATAACTTATGTGGAAGTTCTTGATGCCAACCAGGCCCTTGCTGTAATGGCGTCAAATTTCTATGATAATCCATCTAAAAATTTAAAACTTGTAGGTGTTACCGGTACTAACGGTAAAACTACGGTAAGTAGTTTGTTGTATCAATTGTTTAAAAAAGCAGGTTATAAAGTTGGGCTCTTATCTACTATTCGTATAATGGTTGATAATAGAGAATTTTCTACAAGCCATACGACTCCTGATGCCATGACCATTAATCAATATCTCTCTCTGATGAATGAGGCAGGTGTGGAATTTTGTTTTATGGAAGTAAGTTCTCATGGCATTCATCAAAAAAGAACTGAAGGATTGGTGTTTGAGGGTGCAATATTCACCAATTTATCACATGACCACCTGGATTATCACAAAACATTTGCTGAATACAGGGATACAAAAAAGAAATTATTTGATGATTTACCTAAAAACGCATTTGCCTTAACAAATATTGACGATAAAAATGGGCTTGTCATGCTGCAGAATACCGCAGCTAAAAAATACACTTATGCTCTAAAAAGTTATGCCGACTACAGGGCTCAGATTTTGGAAAATCAGTTTAACGGACAATTGTTAAAAATTGATGATAATGAGCTATGGTCCCGTTTAATAGGTCATTTTAATGCTTACAATATTCTGGCCATATATGCTACAGCTGACCTATTGGGATTAGAAAAACTTGAAACCCTAAGGTTATTGAGTGAATTGGAAAACGTTGACGGAAGGTTTCAATACTTCATATCAAAAGAAAGAATAACGGCTATTGTTGATTATGCCCATACGCCGGACGCCTTAAAAAATGTACTTGAGACAATCAATACATTGAGGACTGGAAATGAAAACGTCATCACCGTAGTGGGGTGTGGTGGTGATCGTGACAGGTCTAAGCGTCCGGTAATGGGTCATATCGCCTCAGCGATGAGTGGCAAAGTTATTTTTACATCAGATAACCCACGATCCGAACCGCCTCTTGTCATCATTGAAGAGATGGAAGCCGGCGTAGAACCGCAGAATCTAAGGAAGGTTTTATCAATCGAAAATCGAAACCAGGCAATAAAGACGGCCTGTCAGCTCGCAGTACCTAATGATATTATCCTGGTTGCTGGTAAAGGTCATGAAACCTATCAGGAAACTAACGGTGAGCGTGTGGATTTTGATGATTTTAAAATTATAAAGGAAGTGCTAATCGGTTTAAATAAGTAACAAGAAATAGATAACGTAATATGCTGTATTATCTTTTCGATTATTTAGAAAAACAATATCAATTGCCAGGAGCAAGTCTGTTCCAGTTTCAGACATTCAGGGCCGCTATGGCGGTGCTACTCTCTTTGTTATTGGCAACGGTTTATGGCAAACGTATTATTCTTTTTCTCAAACACAAACAAATAGGGGAGACCATCAGGGATCTTGGACTTGAGGGGCAAAAGCAAAAGACAGGGACTCCAACAATGGGTGGTTTGATAATAATAATGTCAACCCTAATTCCTGTGCTGCTGTTCGCGGATTTAAAGAATATTTATATCATTCTGTTGATAGTTACAATTCTATGGATGGGTATCATCGGATTTGTGGATGATTATATTAAAATATTCAAAAACAATAAAAAAGGACTCAAAGGCAAATTTAAAGTAATAGGTCAGGTTGTACTTGGCCTCATTGTGGGTATAACCCTGTACTTCCATCCGGAAGTCACTATGCGGGAAAGGACCAATACTATAATTACACAGAAATATAGGGTTGAAAAGATTAAAGGAGAAGACATTAAATCTACAATGACCACCGTTCCGTTTTTTAAGAATAATGAATTGGATTATAGCAATATGATTTCCTGGGCGGGTGAGAAGGCAGTATCGAATGCATGGCTAATTTTTATTCCAATTGTCATCTTAATAGTCACCGCGGTATCCAATGGTGCGAATCTTACCGATGGTATTGATGGTTTAGCGGCCGGTTCATCTGCGATAATAGTTCTCACCCTGGGGATTTTTGCATGGGTGTCCGGTAATATAATTTTTTCCGAATACTTGGATATCATGTATATACCCAAGGCTGGAGAGCTTTTGGTGTTCATAGCTGCTTTTGTAGGAGCATTGGTAGGGTTTTTATGGTACAACGCATTTCCTGCCCAGGTTTTTATGGG
>CAJQNH010000013.1 GCA_905479615.1 uncultured Eudoraea sp. | reverse complement strand
TATAAATACATGAGCGAAAAGAAGATTATCACCAAAAAATCATTGGCTTTTTTTGAAAAATACCTTAACAACGCATCCCCTACCGGATATGAATCGGAAGGTCAAAAATTGTGGATGAATTATGTGAATCCCTATGTTGATACATTTATTACAGATACTTACGGAACTGCGGTTGGAGTTATTAATCCGGAAGCAAAATACAGAGTTGTCATTGAAGGACATTCCGATGAGATTTCCTGGTATGTAAACTATATTACAGATAACGGGCTTCTCTATGTAATTCGCAATGGTGGTAGTGATCATCAAATTGCTCCTTCAAAATGGGTAAATATTCATACTAAAAACGGAATTGTGAAAGGTATCTTTGGATGGCCCGCTATACATACCCGAGACCGTGCTAAAGAAGAACCTCCTAAGTTGGATAATATTTTTATTGATATCGGAGCAAAGGATAAAGAAGAGGTAAAGAAAATGGGAGTCCATGTGGGATGTGTTATTACATATCCGGATAAATTCCAGGTCTTGAATAACGATAAATACGTCTGCCGTGCAATTGACAATAGAGCAGGTGGATTTATGATAGCTGAAGTTGCCAGACTTTTACATGAAAACAAGAAAAAATTGCCCTTTGGACTCTATATAACGAATGCAGTGCAGGAAGAAATTGGTCTTCGGGGAGCGGAAATGATTTCACAAACCATACAGCCGAATGCCGCAATTATTACCGACGTGTGCCATGATACCACGACACCTATGATCGACAAGAAAAAACAAGGGCATACAGAATTGGGTGCCGGACCTGTAATTTCTTATGCTCCTGCAGTTCAGAATAAACTTAGGGAACGAATTATTGAAACGGCCGAAGCCAAAAAAATACCATTTCAGCGGATGGCGGCATCCAGATCAACCGGCACAGATACAGATGCCTTTGCCTATAGCAATGGCGGAGTGGCCTCTGCTCTTATTTCTCTGCCTTTGAGATATATGCACACTACCGTAGAAACAGTACACCACGATGATGTGGAAAATGTAATTCGTTTAATTTATGAAACCTTATTAAACATTAAGTCCGGGGAAACATTCAGCTATTTTGATTAACTGAGGCTCCTAAATAAATACATTTTTGCTATCAGAATATGGATGAACTAATAGACAGCCTGGATGAGCAAGGGAAATTTACCGGAAAGACAATTTTAAAATCTATAGCACATAGTCAGGGCGTCTTTCATCCCACGGTGCATATTTGGATTTATACTGAAAGAGGAGAAATACTGATACAACAAAGAGGGAAATTCAAGGATACCCATCCTCTTCTTTGGGATGTATCAGTTGCCGGACATATTGGTGCCGGAGAAGACATCTACAAGGCAGCCATAAGGGAGGTTAAGGAAGAAATAGGATTGAACATAACAAAAGAAGATCTTATTAAAATCGGAGTTTTTAAATCGAGTCAGCGTCACGGAAAAAACCTCATAGATAATGAATTTCACTATACATTTCTATGTAATCTGAAGGTTCCTTTTAGTACTTTAAAAAAACAGGATAGTGAGATTGAAGCTTTAACAATGATTCCCCTGATGAAATTTACTGAAGAAGTTTGGGGCTTAGCCAATATTGCAAAATATGTTCCGCATAGCACAGAATATTACAAAACAATTATAAAGTCAATTAAGGACCGACTTTAAATCCTCGAGAAATCCTTTAAAATCTTTTAATTCATAGGTTTTCTGATCTCCTTTGGACATGTTTTTGACTACAAAAGAATTATCTGCTAATTCGCGATCACCAATGATTACAATAAAAGGCACATTCCTTTTATTTGCATACTTCATTTGTTTCTGCATTTTGGAAGAATCGGGATAAATATCGGCCTTAATTTCTTCTTTCCTTAGCTTTCCAATTAATTTTAATGACGCCATAGCCTCCCGCTCACCAAAATTCAAAAATAATACGTCTAATGCACGGCCAATATTATCCGGAAAGAGGCCCAATTCATCCATAACCAGATAAATTCGATCCAATCCAAAGGAAATTCCAATGCCACTCATATCCTTTAATCCAAAAATTCCCGTAAGATCATCATAGCGTCCACCACCACCAATAGATCCCATACTTATTTCAGCAGGTGGCGCTACTTCAAAAATGGTTCCCGTGTAATAGTTAAGTCCTCTTGCCAATGTAACATCTAAAGTAAGTTGTGAAGAATTTAATCCTAATTCACCTATTGCAGATAATATGAAGTTGAGATCCTCAACCCCCTTGATGCCTTCTTCAGAATCTTTCAAAAAGTCTTTAAGCTTTTTTAATTGGTCTGAATTTGTACCTGTGAGCTCAAAGAGAGGTTGCGCCTTTTCGATTGCTTTAGGAGAAATTCCTTTGTTTAACATTTCATTTATAACTCCTTCTTTGCCAATCTTATCCAGCTTATCGAGCGCTACCGTAAAGTCTACCAGGCGATGTTTTTCTCCAATAACCTCAGCAATGCCTGATAAAATTTTTCGGTTGTTCAGTTTTATAGTTGCCTTTTTCAAATTTAAATCTGTAAAAACAGCATCGTACAATTGTATAAACTCTATTTCCTGCAGAAGAGAATTTGCACCAACCACATCTGCATCGCACTGATAAAATTCCCGAAACCTTCCTTTCTGAGGTCTGTCTGCACGCCATACCGGCTGAATCTGATAGCGTTTGAATGGAAAATCAATTTCATTCTGATGCATTACAACATATCTCGCAAAAGGTACTGTGAGATCATATCTCAATGCTTTTTCTGTAATTTTTCGGGTAAGGGATTTTGAGTTTTTGGAGTTATAGGTATCGTCATCTACCTTGCTTATGAAATCACCAGAATTCAAAATTTTAAAAATCAACCTGTCACCCTCATCACCATACTTCCCCATAAGGGTTTCCGAGTTTTCGAAAGCAGGCGTTTCTATTGGCTGGAATCCAAAATTTTTAAAATGTTTTTGAATGGTTTGAACAATAAAATTTCGTTTTTCGATCTCAGCAGGCGAAAAATCTCTTGTTCCTTTTGGTATGGATGGTTTTTGTGCCATAAATTATGCTAACTGCTGCAAATATAATTGTTTGTACAAAGCTGTTTAAGATCGATGTCTAATATTATCCAATAATATTATCAAACCACTGGTATAATTCTCCTTTGGTAATAACTGCACCTTCTTGTATAAGTTTAAATTTATCCAGATTCTTATCCTCCGTATACGCTTTGGAAGCGCTGAGGTATTCAACAAAATCTGATTGCCAGTTCTTTTTAAACCAATTAAAACCAAGAGAAGTATTTAAATCAATATCCGGATTTAATATTTTTACAGAAATCAGTTTCATTTCCTTGTCAGATAAAAGGAATAAATGCATCTGCTGCCTGGAAATATTCTCTAAATAAGTAACTTTACCCAGCACACCTTCCCATACCAGATCACTAAATACATCTAATTCCTCTTCAACAACCTGAGGTTTATTTTTCTTTATAGTTTCCCATTCGCTTGCTGTAATAGACTGTGTTGCAAGAAAATTAATAAACTCATGATGCAATTCTTCAAATTGCTGTTTTGTTAGCCTGGTATATTTCATTTTACAAAAATAAAAAGGCCGCACAAAACGTGCAGCCTTATTTAAATCAAAAATTGTTTAGTTAAATATATAACGTACCCCAATCTGCATTCTCCATCTGGAGATCTCTGAAGTAACAGCACTAAAAGTATTATTTCTACTTGGATCAAAACTATAGGTAGGTGTATTTGTATCATCAACACTTACACCCATTAACTGGTCAAAATTTGGTGCGTCGACAACACCCCAGTTAGAATTTATAAGATTTCCGAAGTTAAGAATATCAAGACTTATTTGAAATTTGTTTTTGTCATTGATATTAATATCCTGCAAGACTTTTACATCGAAAGTTCCTCTCCAGGGGGCTAGGGCGCCATAGCGCTCAGCATATTGACCCCTTCGACCACTTAGGTAATTATCTTGTTGAATAAAGGCTTCAAAAGCTTCAGCCTGTCCAGGGCCGCTAAAGGCCATTTGGGTTACCTCCGATGCGGTTGGAATATAAAGCAGGTCGTTTATACTAGATCCGTCATTATTGATATCTCCTCCATAAATATAATTATAGCGACCACTTTTTGCATATTCAAAGAATGCCGAAACTGTAGTCCCTGAGGAAAATCCTTTTGAGAAAACCCCAATAAACCTATGAGTATCGCCATACCTTGAAAAAGAAAGAACATCTTTATTTGCATCACCAACTATAGCATTTCCGGCAAAGGCGTCTCCCGTGATTTCAGCATCGATGGAGTTTACTTCTTTGGCGTTTAAAAAACTATATGCCGCCATTGCGTATATGCCATTTTTCCATGTTTTTTGGGCTTTTACTGAGGCGTTCCAAATTCTTCCCTTATCGGAATTGGAAAACACATAGGCATTTGTAGGTCCTCCAAAAATTTGCGATTTATCATCATTAGAATACACCGCTCGGTTATCCACTCCATTTAAAGTAAGAGAAGGCGAGCTAAGGCCCCAGTTTTGAACATGAGCTGCATGAATATCCTTGGTATATGATACATCTGCCGTTAAAATTAAGCCATCTTCAAATTGCTTGTCAACACCCACGTTAGTTCTCCAAACCTGTGGCCATCTGAAATCAGGATCAACCAACTGATAGAAGAAAAAGTCTACACCTTGTACCTGGTTTCCAAGCCAAACGAAAGGAAATCTTCCAGTAAACATTCCTGTTCCCCCTCTGATTTGTAGTGTTTTGTCACTTTTCACATCCCAATTAAACCCAACCCTGGGTGAGATCAATATTTTATTTGTAGGTAGTTTTTCTGAATCAAGAAATATGGGTTCATTGGTTTCCGGGTCAAAATATTGGATTGATGGAATATAAGTTCCCATCTCACCACCTTTTCGTTCAATATTTTCCTTGATCTTCTGTGATGTATCAAAATACAAGGGCTTGTCAAAACGAATGCCGTAAGTAAGTTTAAAATTTTCTTTAATATCCCATTGATCCTGCAGATAAAAGGATAATTGCCCCACATTGGTTTCCGCAAGTGCCCATCCACCAGGATTTCCAGTTCCGGCAGCGTTAAAGGCATTATTGGTATCTATAGCATCATCAAAGGATTGCTGAAGAGCTCCTGAACTTGCGAAATTTGGAAAATCTGTTATCGTC
>CAJQNH010000012.1 GCA_905479615.1 uncultured Eudoraea sp. | reverse complement strand
ATATTGTTCGGACTCATAATGGGGCTGGGAATGCTGGTTGACAACGGTATTGTTGTTGTTGAAAATGTTTACCGCTTAATTGAAGAAGAAGGCATGTCTCGTATTGAGGCGGCCAAAAAAGGTATTGGAGAAATTGCTTTTCCCATAATTATTTCTACAGCCACCACAGTGGCTGCCTTTGTGCCCCTGGGACTCTGGCCGGGTATTATGGGTGAGTTTATGATTTTCTTCCCGATAACGCTATCTGTGGTACTTGGCTCTTCATTATTCGTGGCCATTTTCATGAATTCTATGCTGGTGTCGAGCTTTATGGAGGTGGGCAACAAAGTTCTTTCACTAAAACAACTTATTCGACTGAGTATCGTGTTAGGAGGAATTGGACTGTTTATAATCATCGTTGGGGGTGCCGTCCGTGGTTTAGGTTCTTTAATGATTGTAGTGGTGATTTTGTTCTGGGGATACAAGTACGGACTTAAAAAGGCAGCTTTGAAATTTCAAAAAAATTACTTGTCCCGTTTTGAAAATTGGTACGAAAATCGATTAAGGAGCGCTCTTAAAGGAAGAAATGTATATGTATACTTTGGTTTTACGGTGTTGTTACTGATAGCTGCCTTTATTGCTTTTGGCATATCACTCGGAAGCGGCCGAACAAAGGTGGAATTTTTTCCTGACAATACCCCTAATGAGATTTATGTCTATATAGAGTATCCACAGGGCACGGCCATAGAAAAAACTAATGAAATAACGAAAAATATTGAAAAAAGGGTTTACGCCATTACAGATGATCCCAAATATATGGATGGCGAAAATAGTTTACTGGTTGCATCGAGTGTTTCCCAGGTAGGTAAGGGCGCTGAAAATCCGTTTACAGAGGGGGGCTCAGCAGCAGAAATGCCACACAGGGGTAAAATTACCATTTCTATGAGAGAATATAAGCTCAGAAATGGAAGAGATACAGAAGCACTGCGTAAAGAAATTCAGGACGGTTTAAAAGGTATATACCCTGGGATTGCTATTTCTGTGGAAAAAGACCAGATTGCTCCTCCTTCGGGGTATCCGATAAATATTGAAATCGAAGGGAAGGATTACGACGTTTTAATAAATACCGCAGAGCAAATGCGTAATTTCTTAAATACTAAAAATATAGAAGGTATTGAAGAATTAAAGATTGATGTTAATACCGGAAAACCCAGTATGCAGGTCACTGTAGATCGTGAAAAGGCTGGTGAGCTTGGCGTATCGGTAGGACAGGTTGGCATGCAGTTAAGGCGTTCACTCTTTGGAGACAAGGCCGGCATTTATAAAGAAGGTGGAGAAGATTATGATATTAATGTTCGTTTTAATAAAGACCTTAGATATAATACCAGTGCGCTATTCAATCAGAATGTAATTTTCAGAGACCAGGCAACAGGGAAGATAAAAGAAATTCCTGTTTCTTCCGTCGCATCTCAAAGAAATACTTCCAGTTTTAGTGCAATAAAACACAAGGATACTAAACGTGTGGTGACACTTTATTCTGGACTTAGACCGGGGTTTACTGATGCCGGAGCAATTGTAACTGAGATAAAAAAGCAAATGGAAGAATATAGTGGGATTCCAGCCAATGTAAAAATCGATTATACAGGACAGATTGAAGAACAGAATAAACAGATGCAATTCTTAGTTGGCGCATTCTTTTCAGGGCTTGGCTTAATAATGTTAATTCTTGTTTTCCAATTTGGAGGAATCTCTAAACCCGCCATTATAATGACAGCTATTTTCCTGAGTTTTATTGGGGTTTTTGGCGGATTAATGATAACGGGCTGGCCTTTTGTAATTATGATGACCATGATGGGCATTATATCTTTAGCGGGTATTGTGGTCAATAATGGCGTTGTTCTTTTAGATTATACCCAAATACTTATAGATCGAAAAAAGGTGTCTCTGGGCATGACGGATAAGGAATTATTAACAAGAGAACAGGTCACAGAATTAATTGTAAAAGGGGGAAAGGCCAGAATGCGGCCTGTATTGCTTACTGCAATTACCACAGTTCTGGGGCTTATCCCGTTGGCTATTGGCTTAAATATTGATTTCTTCTCTCTGTTTTCAGAGTTTGATCCTAAAATTTACATTGGCGGGGACAATGTTATTTTTTGGGGACCCTTAGCATGGACCGTTATATTTGGACTAATTGTAGCTACCTTCCTTACACTAATAATAGTACCGGTTCTTTTTAATATAGTTTATAGAATTAAGATTAAACTCAAAGGAGGAAGTAAAAAAACCCCTTTAAAAAAGAAAGATCTTGAAATAGCTGCCTAAGCTTTTATTATTACAAAACCCTGGCCTGAGGTCAGGGTTTTTATTTTTCCTTTTTTATCATTCCTTAAATATTAATTCTTTGGAAGCACAGTAAAACTCAGGTTTAAATTATTTTCAAAAGCGCTAATGCAATAAATGTCTGTTTATAAAGCGTAAAAGGAATGTAAAATAATCCCCCATCTCTATAGGTTACAAGCATATCTTCTTACATTTGCGGCTATAATATAACTAACAGAAAATGTATAGGAGTCATACTTGTGGTGAATTAAGATCATCACATATAAATAAGGAAGTTATTTTAGCGGGTTGGGTGCAGAAAACAAGAGACAAAGGGTTTGTGGTCTGGGCAGACCTTCGTGATCGCTATGGTATTACTCAACTCGTATTTGATGAAGAACGAAGTGATCCTGTTCTATTGGAAAAGGCAAGAAACTTAGGCCGCGAATTTGTGCTTCAGGTAGAAGGTACTGTAATTGAAAGATCTTCCAAAAATCCTAATATCCCTACAGGGGAAATTGAAATATTGGTTACAAAACTGCAGGTGTTAAATGAATCGTTATTACCTCCATTTACAATTGAGGATAAAACCGATGGAGGAGAAGACTTAAGAATGAAGTTTCGTTACCTGGATATTCGAAGAAACCCGGTCAAAGAAAATTTAATTTTTCGTAGCAAAGTTACCATCGAAGTTAGAAATTACCTTTCCAAACAAGGGTTTATTGAAGTAGAAACACCTTATTTAATAAAATCAACTCCGGAAGGGGCGCGGGATTTCGTAGTGCCAAGCAGGATGAATGAAGGACAGTTCTATGCACTGCCACAATCCCCTCAAACCTTCAAACAATTACTCATGGTAGGTGGGTTGGATAAATATTTTCAGATTGTAAAATGTTTTAGAGATGAAGATTTGCGCGCTGACCGACAACCAGAATTCACGCAAATAGATTGTGAAATGGCTTTTGTAGAACAGGATGATGTATTGCAAGCTTTTGAAGGACTTACCAGACATCTGCTGCTTGAAATTAACGGAGTAGAGACTGGGGAATTCCCCAGGATAACCTATGACGATGCCATGAAAAGATTCGGAAATGACAAACCGGATATTCGATTCGGAATGGAATTTGCCGAATTAAACGAAGTAGCGCAGCACAAAGATTTTAACGTATTTAATTCTTCTGAGTTGGTTGTTGGAATTGCTGTGCCCGGCGCCTCATCCTATACCAGGAAAGAAATTGACCAGCTAATAGACTGGATGCGGCGGCCACAAGTAGGAGCAAAAGGGATGGTGTATGTAAAATGCAATGAAGACGGCAGTTATAAATCGTCAGTTGACAAATTCTACCTGCAGGAAGACCTCTCCAAATGGGCCCAACTCACCGGAGCAAAAGCAGGGGATCTTATTTGTATTCTTTCAGGGAATACGACAGAAACCAGAACTCAGTTAAGTATTTTACGGATGGAAATGGCAGAGCGCCTTGGACTTCGAAATCCAAAAGAATTTGCCCCGTTATGGGTTGTAGATTTTCCATTACTGGAGTTGGATGATGAAACGGGTAATTACCATGCTATGCATCACCCATTTACTTCACCCAAACCAGGGCAGTTAGAATTATTAGAAACAGATCCTGCTGCGGTTAGAGCCAATGCCTACGATTTGGTGCTAAATGGAAACGAAATTGGTGGTGGGTCAATTAGAATTCATAACAAAGAAATACAGGCCACTATGTTCAGGCATCTTGGTTTTACCCCGGAAGAGGCCAAAGCACAATTTGGCTTTTTAATGGATGCTTTCCAATATGGTGCACCACCACATGGAGGAATTGCATTTGGCCTTGATAGGCTGGTGGCTATACTTGGCGGACAGGAAACAATAAGAGATTTTATTGCATTTCCAAAAAACAATAGCGGAAGGGATGTCATGATTGACGCGCCTGCCTTTATTGATGAAGCGCAATTGAAGGAGCTGAATTTAAAATTAGATATTCAATCTTAACAGCAATCCCATTTAAAACCGGCATTTTTAATACCTTTAAACGTATAATCAAATAATGCCCAACCGAATCACAACCTTATTTACCAGGTTTCTTAAATGGAGGTACAAACATATCTCCAATAAAACCTTTACCCAACTAATGAGTGTTGTTGTCGGTTTTTTAGCCGGGCTTGCGGCGGTTACACTTAAAAACACAACTTACTTTATACAGTCACTTTTAGAAAAGGGAATAGTCTTTACAAATTATCAACTATATTTTGTAACCCCAATCATTGGCCTTACACTAGTTTATCTTTATGTAAAATTTGTTCATAAGGAAAAATTGGAGCACGCTATTTCCTCTGTCCTTTTTGCTTTGTCAAAAAAGAAAGGGCTAATAAGTGTAAAGAAAATATTTTTGCCTTTGGTAACTGCGCCATTAACGGTGGGTTTTGGAGGTTCTGTTGGGCTTTTGGGCCCCGCCGTAGCTTCAGGAGCGGCAATTAGCTCTAATGTTGCCAGGTTATTACATATTAATGCCAAAACACGATCTCTTCTTATTGCCTGTGCTTCAGCCGGAGCTATCTCCTCAATTTTCCAATCCCCAATAGCAGCCATTATTTTTGCTGTGGAGGTTTTTAGTCTTGATCTTACAATGATCTCTATGCTTCCCTTATTGTTAGCCTCCATTTCGGGGGTTCTTACTTCCTATTTCTTTCTTGGTGATGAATCTTTGTTTAGTTTTTCTATAACAGAAAAATTTGAAATAAAAGACACTTTCTTCTATATCATTTTGGGAGTAGGTACGGCTATTGCATCTATTTATTTTACAAAGATGTATTTTGTGATACTTGCCTTTTTTGAAAGATTTAAGAGTCCAAAATATAAACTTTTGGTTGGTGGATTAGCCATTGGTATTATGCTCTATTTTATTCCGCCGCTTTACGGTGAAGGGTTTGGTTTTATTAATAAACTTTTGCATGGGGACCATATTAATGCTTTGGGTAAAACACCTTTTGACAGCTACACTAATAATATCTGGGTAGTAATAGTCCTTCTTTTTGGGATAACAATTTTTAAAGCTGTTGCAATGACTACAACTTTTGCTGCCGGGGGTTCTGGAGGTATATTTATTCCCACAATGGTCATGGGAAGTGCTTTAGGAAATGTTGTGGCTAAGGTCATCAATAATTTGGGGTTTGGACTTTATGTGAATGAAAGTAACTTCACTCTAATTGGTATGGCCGGGCTTATAGCCGGAGTACTACACGCACCTTTAACCGCTATCTTTTTAATTGCCGAAATAACAGGTGGTTATGAACTTTTTGTTCCGCTGATGATTACTTCCGCAATTTCCTTCCTTCTAACAAAAAACGCAATTGATTATACCATTTATACACGTGAATTGGCCAAACAAGGCGCCCTTATTACACACAATAAAGATCAAACCGTACTTACTTTAATGCATCTAGATGAGATAATAGAACAGAATTTTAAGACCATTAGGCAGGAAATGACTCTTGGTGAATTAGTTTATCAGACGGTTGCAAAATCTACACGAAATATATTTCCGGTTATTGATGCAAATGATGCCCTTGTTGGCATAGTATTATTGGATGACATTCGGGAATTTATGTTTGACACATCTATATATGACAAAATAAAGGTCAAATCCTTTATGCATAATGCCCCTGAACTCATATTTTACGAAACAGATTCAATGCAGGAAGTAATGCAAAAATTTCAAGATAGCAGTGCCTGGAACCTTCCGGTAATAAAAGATGATAAATATTTAGGTTTCATCTCAAAATCCAAGTTGCTAACTGCCTATAGAAGGAAGTTAATTAACTTTACCCAGGAAGATGCCGGTTAAACTCAAACATATCGTATTATTAATTGTTCTGGCTTCACTGGCAGCAATAATTTATGGTTTTTCACTGGAAGAAGAACATTCTCAAATAGCCAATAAATATATTGGATTTGGTACTGTTGGCCTGTTTTTAATAGCTATGCCTATATTTCTTATAAAGGAGAGCAAAAATAGAAAAGTAAAGGATTATATGCTTACTGAAGAAAATATTCGAAAAATGCAAGGTAAAGATCCGAAAAAGCCTGAAAATCAATAATTTTGGTCGAATTTTACCTTTTCTTTTTAGAGATTTGCCCAAAAAATCATACTTTCGTATGGTAATTTTTTTATTTTAATACTTATTTTAATGACAGGAACTGTAAAATTTTTCAATGAATCCAAGGGATACGGGTTCATTACCAACGACGACACCGGGAAAGACATCTTTGTTCATGCCACAGCATTGAACGGAGTGGAATTAAACGAAGGCGACAAAGTAGAATACGAAGAAGAAGAAGGAAGAAAGGGGATGGTTGCAGGACAAGTGCAAGTAATCGGATAACAATATTTTATTTTGAATTTTTACAATCCCTGATCATATATCAGGGATTTTTTTTGATCCTAATTTAATCCGCGTTTCTGAATAAAAAACTGTTTTAATATTTCTGAACACTCCTCTTCCAATATACCCCCGGAGACAGTAGCTTTCGGATGCAATTGCCCTCCTAAAGCAGAAAAACCCCTTTGAGGATCATAAGCTCCAAATACAATCTTTGGGATTTGACTCCAAAAAAGTGCGCCAGCACACATTTGACAAGGTTCCAGAGTTACATACATAGTGCAGTTATGCAAATATTTTCCTCCCAAAAAATTAGCGGCAGCAGTAATAGCCTGCATTTCTGCATGAGCCGTTACATCATTTAGTTGCTCAGTTAAATTATGTGCCCTGGCAATTATTCTGTCCTGCACTACGATTATTGCTCCTATAGGAACCTCTCCTTTCTCAAAAGCAGTTTCTGCCTCCTGCAATGCCCTTTTCATGAAATAGGCATCGTCAAATTTAAAATCAATAGACATAATACTGCAATATTAGGAATAGATGTGGTTATAACAAAAAATGAATTAATGTACATTTGCTACTTCTTATGAAACTATTGAATTCCATTAAATATCCTTCTGATGTTCGCAAATTAAAAGCGAATGAATTAGCTCTTCTCGCTAAAGAATTACGGAAATTTATTATAGATATAGTGGCTGTCAAAGAAGGGCATTTGGGTGCAAGTTTGGGGGTAGTTGAATTAACTTTGGCAATACATTATATATTTAATACCCCTTTCGACAGATTAATCTGGGATGTTGGTCACCAGGCGTACGGTCATAAAATTATCACCGGACGTAAAGATGTCTTTGATACTAACAGGCAACTGGGTGGAATAAGCGGGTTTCCAAAAAGGGATGAAAGCGAGTATGACCCCTTCGGAACTGGTCACAGCTCCACGTCAATTTCAGCAATTCTGGGTATGGCTCTTGCATCAAAATTAAAAGGAGATAATAAAAGACAACATATTGCAGTTATTGGTGACGCCTCTATTGCCAGTGGGATGGCTTTTGAAGGATTGAACCATGCAGGGGTTACAAATACGAATGTTCTTATAATCCTTAATGATAATGCAATTGGCATTGATCCCAGTGTGGGTGCTCTTAAAAAATACCTGACTAATGTCAAAAAGGGTACGGCAAAAGATGAGAATATTTTCGAATGCCTGAATTTTGATTATACAGGTCCAATTGATGGTCATGACATAAATGTCCTGATAAAAGAATTGAAACGCCTGAAAGCAGTAAAAGGCCCTAAATTACTTCATATTATTACAACTAAGGGTAAGGGTTTAAAAAAAGCAGAGGAAAATCAGGTTACCTATCATGCACCGGGTAAATTCAATATACAAACCGGCGATTTAATAAGCGCGAAGGCCAAAAATATGCCTCCTAAATACCAGGATGTATTTGGCCAAGCGCTGGTAGAACTCGCATTAAAAAATGATAAGATTATTGGCATTACTCCTGCCATGCCTACCGGAAGTTCCTTAAAGTTTATGATGGAGCAAATTCCGGAAAGGGCTTTTGATGTTGGTATCGCAGAGCAACATG
>CAJQNH010000011.1 GCA_905479615.1 uncultured Eudoraea sp. | reverse complement strand
ATCAAACATTCCGCTCCCATTTTTGCAATGAACTTATTAGGGTCGGTATCATCAAGGTATTGATTTTCTTGAGGAATTGCTTCTAAAATATTCAGATATTCCTCTTCTGTAAGGAAATCCATTTTTTGTAGTGGTTCACCCTCTGCATTAACTGCAATACCAGGCTGAATTACCACGTATCTCTCATAATAAATGATCATGTCCAATTTCTTGGAAGGCAAACCTAAAAGGTATCCCATTTTATTCGGCAAAGACCGGAAATACCATATATGCGCAACAGGAACCACTAGGTTGATATGACCAACTCTATCTCTTCTAACTTTTTTCTCGGTTACCTCAACCCCACAACGATCACAAATAATCCCTTTATATCGGATGCGCTTGTACTTACCACAGGCACATTCATAATCTTTTATGGGACCAAAAATTCTTTCACAAAATAAACCATCTCTCTCAGGTTTATGGGTACGATAATTTATAGTTTCTGGTTTAAGAACTTCTCCTCTTGATTTTTCAAGAATAGTTTCCGGAGAGGCTAAACCAATAGTAATTTTATTAAATTTTTTTACAGTGTATTTTTCTCTTTGTCTGGCCATAATAATGGTATAGAATTAAATTGTAAAAATTATATTAATAGTGAGGAGGACCTTAGTCTGCTCCTCACTTAAATGTTGATTATTATTCTTCAAGTCTTAGATCTAAACCTAATCCTTTTAATTCGTGCATCAATACGTTAAACGATTCAGGAAGTCCTGGTTCAGGCATTTTTTCACCTTTTACGATAGACTCGTAAGTCTTAGCCCTACCTAAAACATCATCTGATTTAACGGTTAGGATTTCTCTTAAGGTAGAAGATGCTCCATACGCCTCCAACGCCCAAACTTCCATCTCACCAAATCTTTGACCACCAAATTGTGCCTTACCACCAAGAGGTTGTTGAGTAATTAATGAGTACGGACCTATAGAACGTGCGTGCATTTTATCCTCAATCATATGACCTAATTTGATCATATATATAACTCCCACCGTTGCAGGTTGATCAAATCTTTCTCCTGTTCCACCATCATATAAATAGGTGTGTCCAAATTCAGGTATACCCGCTTCTTTAGTAAGCGTTGTAATTTGATCAATGTTCGCTCCATCAAAAATTGGTGTTGCATATTTCTGATCTAATTTTTGTCCAGCCCATCCAAGAACGGTCTCATAAATTTGCCCAATATTCATACGTGACGGTACACCTAGTGGATTCAATACAATATCTACCGGAGTTCCATCTTCCAAGAAAGGCATGTCTTCCTGTCTTACAATTCTTGCAACAATACCCTTGTTACCATGTCTTCCGGCCATTTTATCACCAACTTTAAGCTTACGCTTTTTAGCAACGTAAATCTTAGCCAGTTCTATAATACCCTTTGGAAGTTCATCTCCAACCGTTACTGCGAACTTCTTACGACGAAGAGATCCTTGTAAATCACTAACCTTGATTTTATAGTTGTGAATTAATCTGTTCACTAAATTATTTAGCTGCTTATCTGTAGTCCACATCCCTTTTGTCAAATGCTCAAAATCCGCAACAGAATTCAACATTTTTAAAGTAAATTTCTTCCCTTTAGGTAAGATCTCCTCTCCAAGATCATTCTGAACACCTTGAGAAGTTTTACCATTTATTAGGCTAAACAATTTATCAATAAGAACAATTCTTAATTTATCAAATTCAACCGAAAATTCAACCTCAAGATTTCCAACATCTTCCTTGTCTTTAACCCTTTTGGCTTTATCTTTAATTGCTCTTTGAAAAAGCTTCTTATTAATAACAACACCTCTTAAAGATGGAGATGCTTTTAAAGAAGCATCTTTTACATCACCAGCATTATCTCCAAAAATTGCTCTCAATAATTTTTCTTCCGGCGTTGGATCAGATTCACCTTTTGGTGTTATTTTTCCAATTAAAATATCGCCTGGTTTTATCTCTGCTCCAATTCTGATCATCCCATTTTCATCGAGATCCTTTGTTGCTTCCTCACTAACATTTGGAATGTCGGCCGTAAGTTCTTCCGCTCCTAATTTGGTATCTCGAACATCTAATGAATATTCATCGATATGAATAGAAGTAAAAATATCCTCTTTTACAACCTTCTCAGAAATTACGATGGCGTCTTCAAAATTATATCCTTTCCAAGGCATAAAAGCTACCTTCATATTTCTACCAAGTGCCAGTTCCCCTTTTTCAGTGGCATATCCTTCACATAACACCTGACCTCTAGAAACTTTATCTCCTTTTTTAACAATAGGATGCAAATTAATGGAAGTTCCTTGATTGGTTTTTCTAAACTTAATCAAATTATAGGTGCGATCATCACTGTCAAAACTAACTATTCGTTCCTCATCAGTACGGTCGTATTTTATTTGAATATTGTCAGAATCTACATAAGTCACAACGCCATCTCCTACCGCGTTAATCAGTATTCGAGAATCTTCTGCCACTCTGCGTTCTAAACCTGTTCCAACAATTGGAGATTCAGGTCTCATTAATGGCACCGCTTGTCGCATCATATTGGATCCCATAAGGGCTCTATTCGCATCATCATGTTCCAAAAATGGAATTAAAGAAGCTGATATAGAAGAAATTTGGTTTGGTGACACATCCATATAATTTATCTCCTCTGAAGATACAACAGGAAAATCTCCGTCTTCTCTAGCAACAACTTTTTCAAGAACAATCTTACCTTTTCCATCAAGTTCCAAATTAGATTGTGCAATTTTCTTTCCTTCCTCCTCTTCAGCACTTAAATAAATTGGTTCATCTTTCGTATCAATTAAGCTTTCCGTAACCTCTCTATAAGGCGTTTCAATAAAACCTAAGTTATTTACTTTTGCATAAACCGCCAATGAAGAAATCAATCCAATATTTGGGCCCTCCGGAGTTTCAATCGGACACAACCTACCGTAATGTGTAAAGTGAACATCACGAACTTCAAATCCAGCTCTTTCTCTTGAAAGACCTCCAGGCCCTAAAGCGGAAAGTCTTCTTTTATGTGTAATCTCAGCTAATGGATTCGTCTGGTCCATAAACTGCGATAATTGATTCGTTCCAAAAAATGAATTAATTACAGAAGACAAGGTCTTCGCATTAATCAGGTCGATTGGAGTAAATACTTCATTATCTCTTACATTCATTCTTTCACGAATGGTACGAGCCATTCGTGACAGACCTACTCCAAACTGACTTGCTAGCTGTTCTCCAACAGTTCTTACACGTCGATTTGACAAGTGATCAATATCATCAACCTCTGCCTTAGAATTAACCAGGTTAATTAAGTTCTTAACAATAGTGATAATATCTTCTTTCGTCAATACCCTTTGCTCGATATCAACATTAAGCTCTAATTTTTTATTCATTCTATAACGTCCAACCTCTCCAAGATTGTAACGTTGTTCAGAAAAGAATAATTTATTTATAATTCCTTTAGCCGTTTCATAATCAGGCGGTTCAGCATTACGTAACTGTCTGTATATATGCTCTACAGCTTCCTTTTCAGAATTTGTTGGATCTTTCTGAAGTGTGTTATGGATTATTGCGTAATCTCCAGACTCATTGTCTAGTTTATGCAATAGTATCGTTTTAGAACCCGATTCAATAATTTCATCTATATGTTCCTTCTCAAGAACGGTATCTCTATCCAAAACAATTTCATTTCTCTCAATAGAAACTACTTCCCCAGTATCTTCATCCACAAAATCCTCAAACCATGTTTTCAGGACTCTTGCTGCCAGTTTTCTCTCTAATACCTTCTTAAGGCCACTTTTTGAAACTTTCACCTCTTCTGCAAGGTCAAATATTTCTAATATATCCTTGTCTCTTTCAAACCCAATCGCTCTAAAGAGTGTAGTTACAGGTAATTTTTTCTTCCTATCAATATAAGCGAACATCACTTGATTAATGTCCGTAGCAAATTCAATCCATGATCCTTTAAACGGAATTACTCTCGCCGAATATAGTTTCGTGCCATTAGCATGGAACGATTGGCCAAAGAAAACACCTGGTGATCTGTGCAATTGAGAAACGACAACTCGCTCAGCACCGTTGATAACGAAGGTACCGCTATGGGTCATATAAGGTATTACCCCTAGATAAACATCTTGAACAATGGTTTCAAAATCTTCATGTTCTGGGTCAGTACAATATAATTTTAATCGCGCTTTTAAAGGTACGCTATAAGTTAATCCTCTTTCAATACATTCTTGAATAGAATATCTAGGTGGGTCAACAAAATAATCTAAAAATTCTAAAACAAAATTATTTCGTGTATCTGTGATTGGAAAATTTTCCATGAAAGTTTTAAAAAGACCTTCATCACTTCTTTCATCAGATTTGGTTTCTAGTTGAAAAAAATCTTGGAATGATTTAATTTGAATATCCAAAAAATCAGGATAATCCGTTATCAATTTAGCTGATGCAAAGTTTATTCTTTGGTTTTTTTGAATCGTTGCCAATGGAGAAAAATTTAAATTAAATTATAAGAACGAATATATATGCAAAAT
>CAJQNH010000010.1 GCA_905479615.1 uncultured Eudoraea sp. | reverse complement strand
TACATTGAGAACTGGTCTTTTTTTCTGGATATTAAAATTATCATTCAAACCATTTTAAATGGAATTTATGGAGAAGAGAAGGCTTATTAATATAGCAATATTAATTAATCAAATAAAATAATGAAAAAGGTATTAATTACCGGTGCTGCAGGATTTTTAGGATCACATTTATGTGATCGTTTTATCAAAGAAGGATTCCATGTAATAGGCATGGATAATCTTATTACCGGAGACCTGAAAAATATAGAACACCTTTTTAAATTAGAACAATTTCAATTCTATCACCACGATGTTACCAGATTTGTACATGTCCCGGGGAAATTAGACTATATTCTTCATTTTGCTTCCCCGGCCAGTCCTATAGACTATCTGAAAATTCCAATTGAAACTCTAAAAGTAGGATCATTAGGAACCCATAATCTTCTTGGATTGGCAAAAGAAAAGAACGCCACTATTCTTGTTGCCTCTACCTCTGAAGTATATGGCGATCCATTGGTACATCCACAAAATGAAGATTACTATGGCAATGTTAGTCCCGTTGGCCCCAGAGGTGTTTACGATGAGGCAAAACGTTTTATGGAATCCATCACTATGGCTTACCATCGTTTTCACGATGTTGATACGCGGATTGTCAGGATATTTAACACCTATGGCTCAAGAATGCGATTGAACGACGGTCGCGTGGTCCCTGCCTTTATGGGACAGGCACTTCGTGGCGAGGATCTTACCGTATTTGGAGATGGCAAACAAACCCGTTCTTTTTGCTATATAGATGATCAGGTTGAGGGGATCTACAGGTTACTTTTTAGCGATTATACAGACCCCATCAATATTGGAAACCCACATGAAACCACTATAAACGAATTTGCCGAGGAAATCATTAAACTTACGGGAACATCTCAAAAAGTAATCCATAAACCATTACCTAAAGATGATCCTACACAACGACAACCAGATATTACCCGGGCCAGGGAAATTTTAAACTGGGAACCTAAAGTGGATAGATCAGAAGGGCTAAAACGTGTATATGAATATTTTAGTTCTTTATCTCCCGAAGAATTAAAAAACAAGGAACATCGCGAATTTTTATAAATAATATGATCGATTATTTAGCACTCAATTACTATAGCTATACTTTTAACCCATGAACATACTTATCATTGGCGCCGGAGGCAGAGAGCATACCCTTGCCTGGAAACTTAAGCAAAGTCCTAAATTAAATAAATTATTTGTTGCGCCGGGTAATGCGGGAACTGCAGGAATAGCTGCGAATTTGCCAATTGACGTGAATGATTTTGAAGCCATAAAGCAACTTGTGGAAAAGGAGAGCATAGACATGGTTGTTGTTGGCCCCGAGGATCCATTGGTGAAAGGAATACATGATTTTTTTCTTCAGGACGCTTCTCTGAAGCACGTTTCTGTGATTGGTCCAAGAAAAATGGCGGCTACCCTGGAAGGAAGTAAGGAGTATGCCAAGAAATTTATGATGAGGCATAATATCCCAACTGCTTCTTACAAGAGTTTTACCTCTGATAACTTTGAAGAAGGGCTCCTGTTTTTGGAATCTCTAAAACCACCCTATGTTCTAAAAGCTGATGGCCTGGCTGCCGGTAAAGGCGTCTTAATACTTTATGACCTGGCTGAGGCTAAAAATGAGCTCCGGGATATGCTTATAAGCGCAAAGTTTGGCACCGCAAGTTCAGTCGTAGTAATAGAAGAGTTTTTATCCGGAATAGAACTTAGTTGTTTTGTTTTAACTGATGGTGAAAATTATAAAATTTTACCAATGGCTAAGGATTATAAGCGTATTGGAGAGGGAGATACAGGACTGAATACAGGGGGTATGGGAGCCATTTCACCTGTTCCTTTTGTTTCCCAGGAATTCTTAGAAAAAGTACATAAACGCATTATCATACCTACCATAAAAGGGTTACATAATGACGAACTGCCATACAAAGGATTTATTTTTATTGGTTTAATAAAAGTGGGAGACGATCCTTTTGTTATTGAGTATAATGTTCGGCTTGGAGATCCTGAGACCGAAGTTGTTTTACCAAGAATTAAAAATGATCTTGTTGAACTTTTTGATGCAACAGCTCATGGAAAACTCAATTCAATTGAACTGGAAGTTGATGAAAGGACAGCAACCACTGTGATGTTGGTTTCCGGAGGTTATCCTGAAGCCTATGAAAAGGGGATGGAAATAATTGGTCTTAAAGATATAGAAGGTTCTATCGCTTTTCATGCGGGAACGCGTTTGAACGAAGAAAAAGTTCTTACGAATGGTGGCCGGGTTATGGCTATTACTTCCTTTGGGAGAGATTTTAGGGAGGGACTTAGCAAATCTTATCAAAATATTGATAAAATTCACTTTGATAATATGTACTACAGGAAAGATCTGGGTTTTGATCTTTAAAAATCAACAGTTATTAGGGTTAATGATTTTATTAACGCAATCAAATAAACCCTAAAATTGATTGTTATAAATACGAATGGGAAGTAATACTTTTATCCTCTTCTCCGCTATCGTCAAACTTTTTCAGTTGTATCAGCCAGTATATCATTGCTATTGCTCCCAGTATTACAAAGATCCAGTTTACAGCATTGGAGGCCCACCAGTTAGAAATAAATCGAAAAAAATCATAAGGCCAGAAAAGTCCGTTTACGAATAAATCTTCTATGCCCTCAAAAAATGCTCTCATCTTGGTTATATTTACATTACAAAAATATAAAAACCCAGGATGATTTCAGGCATTTTTGGAAAAACAAAACCGATAAACTTCATTATTCTTCTTGGTTTTTTGTTTTTATTCTATTGGTTTGTCCATTTTGTACAATACGAAAACCACTATGCACCAGAACAATTGGCAATTAAACTTGTTGTACTGGGGGTTCTATTATTTAGTGTTTTTATAGTTGATTTTATTGTAAAACGGAATCAAATTACAACAACAAATTCATTTGCTATTCTTTATTATACTCTGTTAATTGTTGTTTTTCCAGAAGTTTTACTTGATGAGAATGGCATATTTTGTAGTTTCTTCCTCTTATTGGCAATAAGAAGGCTTATTAGTCTAAAATCTTTGAAGAATATTAAACTCAAGGTATTTGATGCCACAATCTGGACCCTTATTGCCAGCCTTTTCTATGATTGGGCAATTATATATCTCATTTTGGTCTACATTGCTATTTATTTCTACGAGCCCAAGAATATTAAAAATTGGTTAGTTCCTCTAACGGGCATTTTCACTATAGGAATTATTGTTTTGTGTTTTCTGATAATAACTGATAATCTGGACTTTTTAAAGAATCATTATCAATTTTCTTTCAAGGGTCACATAATAGCCTATTTGATAAATAGCACCAAACTTGCAATTTATGCGATAATAACTATTATTACCGCAGCTTTGGCATTTATTAAAATGAGCAAATTGGGTATGGGTAAAATAATCACTATGCGTCTTATCGCCATCTCGCTTGCGCTAGGTTTGTTAGTCACCTTCTTAAAAACCACAAACGACACCTTTCCTGTATTAATTACCTTTTTTTCGGGAGCTATTTTTTTGGCTAAATATGTAGAATTAATTAAAAGAGCCACCCTTAAGGAAATAGTTCTTATGGTTTCCATAATTGCTCCTTTCCTAATATTAATGACAGAAATGATTCTGAAATAATGGGTATATTTGTATCAAATTTAAACCACTATGTTCAGTAATTCAGCCTTTAGGATATTTGAAGAAAGTATTGTTAATTATCACATAAAAGATGATGTTAATCAGCCATTTACTAACCCATATCCAGAAGCAGATATTGATCATCTCTTATATAGAAAAAATTGGATTGATACCGTTCAATGGCATTATGAGGATATCATAAGAGACCCTGAAATAGATCCTGCAAAAGCATTGGAATTAAAACGAAAAATAGATGCCAGCAATCAGGACAGAACAGATTTAGTGGAGTATATTGACAGTTATTTTTTAAATAAATACCAGTCGGTACAAACTAAGGCTGATGCCAGAATCAATACTGAAAGCCCTGCCTGGGCAATTGATCGACTTTCAATTTTAGCATTAAAAATCTATCATATGAAGGAAGAGGCGGCACGAACTGATGCATCAGACGAACACCTTAAAAAATGCACTCAAAAATTAAAAATACTTTTGGAGCAAAAGGAAGATTTATCTTCAGCAATTGATCAATTGCTGACTGATATTGAACAAGGTGCTATTTTTATGAAGACCTACAGGCAAATGAAAATGTACAATGATGAGGAGTTAAATCCGGTTTTGCGTGGGCAAAAATAAATACAATCACCTTTTAGTTATTCGTTTGTCGGCTATGGGCGATGTGGCAATGACTGTTCCAGTTCTAAGTGCACTTACTGCACAATACCCCGATTTAAAAATTACAGTTCTTACAAGAGCCTTTTTTAGGCCTATGTTTATCACATTATCAAATGTCCATGTCTATGAAGCGCAGGTTGATGGTAAACATAGAGGTATTCCTGGCTTGTGGAAATTATTTAAAGAATTAAAAAAACTTGAAATAGATGCTGTAGCGGATCTTCATAATGTGCTTAGAAGTTCTGTATTAAAAGGGTTTTTTGTTTTAGCTAAAATAAAAGTAGTACAGATAGATAAAGGTAGAAGA
>CAJQNH010000009.1 GCA_905479615.1 uncultured Eudoraea sp. | reverse complement strand
ATTATAGTGCTAAAATTAAAGATCAGGTTTTGGCCTATGGAGAGCTAATATCAGGTAAGTTGATCACAAAATTGCTTATTGGAGAAGGAATCAATGCAAAATTACTTGATAGTCGCCGACTTATAAAAACAGATGATTCTTTTGGAAATGCCAAATTGCTGGAAGATGTATCCAGGGAAAATGTAATTCATGAGTTTTCAAAATTAAAGCCAGATGAGGTACCATTGATCACAGGTTTTATAGCTTCTACTCAGACAGATGAAACAACAACACTAGGACGTAATGGCAGTAATTATACTGCTTCTCTTATTGCAAATTTTTTGGACGCGGAAGAATTGCAAAATTATACGCATGTAGATGGTATTTTCACAGCGAACCCGGAATTTGTTTCTGAAGCACAAAGAATTGAGCAATTGTCATATGGGGAGGCGAACGAACTTGCTAATTTTGGAGCAACCATTTTACACGCTAAAACTATTATTCCCTTAATCGAAAAGAATATCCCACTGAGGATACTCAATACTTTTAACAATGATAATGAAGGTACCCTTATCAGTGCCAAATCTAGCAAAGAAGGAATAAAATCATTGTCTGCTATTGAAAATGAAGCTTTAATTAACCTCGAGGGAAGAGGTTTGTTGGGGAAGGTGGGAATTGATGCACGTATTTTCAGGACTCTTAGCCAAAATAATATAAGTGTAAGTATCATCTCCCAGGGTTCTTCTGAGAGAGGAATTGGATTGGTGGTTAATTCGGAGAAGGCACATTTGGCAAAAAGAGCATTGGAAATGGAGTTTGAGAGTGATTTTCAATCGCGTGATATTAATACAATAACTATAGTAAGCGAAGTATCAGTTATCTCTATAGTAGGTCAGGATCTTAGTACTTTTCACAAACCTTATAATACCCTAATCAAGAATCAAATAGTTCCTTTATTGTTTAATAATACAATTTCAGGAAAGAATGTAAGCCTGGTGGTTAAGAAATCAGACCTTCACAAAGCGCTAAACGTAATGCATGGTCAAATTTTTGGAATTAGCAAAAAGGTAAACCTGGCTATATTTGGACATGGGAATGTAGGAGGCACTTTGGTAGATCAAATTTTAGCATCGAAGAAGGGAATTGAGGAAAGAAAAGGCATTAATCTTAATGTATTTGCCTTAGCTAATTCGAAAAACTTACTCTTAAACAAAGAAGGTATTTCTAAAAAATGGGGGGAGGAAATTAATGAAAAGGGCATTACTTATACTGTAGATCATATTTTTGATTATGCCAAAATACATCATCTTGAAAATTTAATTGCCATAGATAATACTGCAAGTCAGGATTTTGTGGCCAATTATTTTGATTTTATTGAAAATGGCTTTGATCTGGTGTCCTCAAATAAGATAGCTAATACCCTGGGATTTGACTACTACAGATTGATAAGGGATGAGTTGGCAAAAAAACAGAAACAATACCTATATGAAACTAATGTAGGTGCCGGCTTACCATTAATAGATACAATAAAGCTTTTACATTTATCCGGCGAAAATATTACGCGTATTAAAGGTGTTTTTTCAGGGTCTTTAAGTTATATTTTTAATACTTTTTCCGAAGAGGACACTTCCTTTTCCACGATTTTAAAAACCGCCATTTCAAATGGATATACAGAGCCCGATCCAAGAGAGGATTTATCTGGTAACGACGTGGGTAGAAAATTGCTGATATTAGCTCGTGAATTGGAACTCGAAAATGAATTTGATGATATTTCAATCCAAAATCTTATACCAGTATCTCTCCGAAATGGAAGTGTGCAGGAATTCTTGAATGGATTTGAAGTACTTGATGATTTTTTTAGTAAAATAAAGGATAATCAGGAGCCAAATCATGTACTCCGCTATGTTGGGGATCTGTATGGTGATTTACAGAAAGAGAAAGGAAAACTGGACGTAAAACTGGTGTCAGTTCCTAAGGAGAGTGCCTTGGGACAGGTTAAAGGATCGGACTCCATTATTGAGATTTATACCGAGTCATATGGTAAAGATCCATTGGTCATTCAGGGTGCAGGAGCTGGTGCAGCCGTAACTGCTCGGGGAGTTTTTGGGGATATTTTACGTATTGCAGAGAAAATATGATGATGTTTGGAATAATCCTGCTTATAGAAAAAGATGAAGAAAAAAAAGTTTGAAACAGAGGCGATCCGCACACAAATAGAGCGTTCAAAATTTTTGGAACATTCAAGTCCGATGTACCTCACATCCAGTTTTGTTTTTGAGGATAGTGAAGACATGAGAGCTTCTTTTGCAGAAGAAAAAGAAAGAAATATATATTCGAGATATTCTAACCCTAATTCCTCAGAGTTTATAGAAAAAGTATGTAAAATGGAAGGTGCAGAGGATGGGTTTGCATTCTCCTCGGGGATGTCGGCTGTTTTTTCAACCTTTGCGGCTTTGTTGGACAGTGGCGATCATATTATTTCCGCACGAAGTATTTTTGGCTCAACTCATAGCCTTTTCACTCAAATATTTCCAAAATGGAATATTGGCCACAGCTATTTTAAAATTGGGGAATTGGAAAATTTAGAAAAACTAATTACACCAAAAACCAAAATAATCTTTGCAGAATCCCCAACAAATCCAGGTGTTGATATTCTCGACCTTGATGCACTTGGCAGGTTTTCAAAAAAGCATAACCTTATCATGATCGTCGATAATTGCTTTGCTTCACCCTATTTACAACAGCCCATAGAATTTGGAGCGGATCTGGTAATTCATTCCGGCACAAAGCTTATGGATGGACAGGGTAGGGTATTGGCGGGTATTACGGTTGGTAAAAGGGCTTTAATAGATCAAATTTATCGGTATTCAAGAATAACAGGCCCTGCGTTATCTCCATTTAATGCATGGGTGCTATCTAAAAGTCTGGAAACTTTAGCGGTTAGAGTAGACAGGCATTGTGCAAATGCATTAAAGGTAGCCGAATTTTTAGAAGAAGATAATAATGTTAATTGGGTAAAGTATCCGTTTTTGAAATCCCACCCTCAATTCAAACTAGCCAGAAAGCAGATGAAGGCCGGCGGATGCGTGGTCGCATTCGAGTTAAAAGGCGGCCTTGATGCAGGGAAGAAATTTTTTGACTCCATTGGCCTATTATCTTTATCGGCCAATTTGGGGGATACTCGAAGTATAGTTACACATCCGGCATCTACTACACACAGCAAGTTGTCTACAGAAGAAAGATTGGAATGTGGTATAACTGATGGTATGGTGCGCGTTTCTGTTGGTCTGGAGCACGTAGATGATATTATTAGTGATATAAAACAAGCGTTGGAAAAGATATGAGACATAGGAATATTCCTATTTTAACTATCTTCGCATTATGCTTTCTAAAAAGACAAAATACGGATTAAAGGCCCTGACTTATTTGGCCTCACAAAGTAAAAGAGAGCCAGTTCAGATTTCCGAAATTGCAATGCACGAGAATATTTCTCAAAAATTTTTAGAAAGTATTTTACTCACTTTGCGTAACACAGGATTTTTAGGATCAAAAAAGGGAAAAGGCGGCGGTTATTATTTGCTAAAGGACCCCAGCGAAATTCGTATGACAACCGTTATACGCGTGTTGGAAGGGCCAATTGCCATGGTCTCTTGTGTAAGCCTGAACTTTTACGAAAAGTGCGACGACTGCCCTGATGAAAATAAATGCGCTGTCCACAAATTAATGCTTCAGGTACGAGACAGCGTCCTTGAAGTCTATAAAAACAATACTCTTGCTGATCTTATATCGGAATAAATAATTTTCAATTTTTTTGATATACTAATGAATCATTCACAATAATCACATAGTTTTTTAAACAATCTACTAAAACTATAGGATTAAAGTAATATTTGAGAATAATTAACATATTACTTTAAAATATTATTCTATTTTTGAATACTCTACTAAATCGATAGGAATAAATAAAATACATGATTACGGACCAATTTATAATTAGTAAGGAAGCAGCAAGTAGCAGTTATAAAACAGACAGGGCTTCGGATCAACCAAAACGAAGCATTGCCAAGTCTATTAGCTGGCGTGCTATCGGAACATTAGATACTATAATAATATCATGGATTATTACGGGCACACTATCGCTGGCATTTTCTATTGGATTAGTAGAATTGGTCACAAAGATGGTTTTGTATTTTTTACATGAACGATTGTGGAACACTATTAAATGGGGGAGATAATTATAACTTTAAAAAATTAGATATGAGTTTGTCAACACAGGATATAGAACATTTAAATAATCACTTTAGAGGAATACCTCCCGAAGAGATAATTTCATGGGCAATTCTTTATGGCTCCAAATCTGTAGTTACTACCAATTTCAGGCCATATGAAGTAGCCATATTAAATGCAGTTACTGAGGTAAAATCAGATATTCCTGTTATCTGGTGCGATACTGGATATAATACACCCAACACCTACAAACATGCAGAAGAATTGATCTCTGGTTTGAATTTAAATATTAAATTGTTTGTTCCCAGACAAACCACCGCACATAGAGATGCGGTAATGGGTATTCCTGATATTGATAGCCCCGGGCATAAGAAATTTACTGAGCAGGTAAAACTAGAACCTTTCCGACGAGCAATGGCTGAGCACAAACCTGACGTATGGTTTACGAACCTTAGAAAAGGTCAGACTGCTTTAAGAGATACATTGAACATTTTAAGTTTGGGTAAGGGAGGAGTCCTTAAGGTAAGCCCTTTTTACCATTGGAATGATACACGCCTGGATGCCTATTTAAATGAACGAGGGCTGCCTAATGAACACGACTATTTTGACCCGACCAAGGTTTTAGAAAACAGGGAGTGCGGTTTACACAATTAGGATACAAAAAAGAAAAAGCTTACTACCGGTCAGTAGAGTAATGAAACATATTACTGATGACCATTTGTTTTAATTAAACCTATTTAATATATAGGGATAATAGGATATAAATATTATGCAAAGTTTTAGAACCGAAATAGAAAATCCAGTAGTAGAGAAAGACATCATTGAGCTTGAGAAAAAAATCAGGGAGTTCAAAGGAGGTTCTGTGAACGAGGAAAAATTCCGAAGTCTGCGCCTGGCCCGCGGGGTATACGGACAAAGACAACCGGGAGTTCAGATGATACGTATTAAATTACCTTATGGAAAAGTAAGCTCAAGGCAATTACACAGGATTTCGGATGTTGCAGACGAGTATTCTACGGGAAGACTACACATTACAACCCGGCAGGACATTCAGATTCATTACGTAGACCTGGAACGCACACCTCAACTTTGGGCACAACTAGAGAAGAATTCGGTAACACTTAGAGAAGCATGTGGTAATACTGTACGAAATGTTACGGCTAGTGAAACAGCCGGAATAGACAGGAATGAACCATTTGATGTTTCGCCCTACGCTCAGGCTATTTTCGAATATTTTTTAAGAAATCCCATAGGTCAGGAAATGGGCCGTAAGTTTAAGGTTTCCTTTTCTTCCAGCGATACAGATACGGGACTTTCGTATATGCACGACCTTGGATTTATTGCTAAAATACGTGAGGGCGTTAAAGGTTTTAAGGTAATGTTAGGAGGTGGACTGGGTTCGCAACCTCGTCATGCTGATGAGCTGTTTAGCTTTCTTCCTGCCAATGAAATAATTCCTATGATGGAAACTGTTGTTCGAGTTTTTGACAGATATGGTGAAAGAAAGAGCAGGGCTAAAGCAAGATTAAAGTTTCTTTTAAAAGATTTGGGCCTTGAAGCCTTTAAAGAATTATTAATTGCAGAAAAGAAAGCAGTCCCTTTTAAAAAGTAC
The DNA here is from genome assembly GCA_905479615.1 of uncultured Eudoraea sp. Taxonomy (GTDB): domain Bacteria; phylum Bacteroidota; class Bacteroidia; order Flavobacteriales; family Flavobacteriaceae; genus Eudoraea. The sequence goes on along the minus strand of CAJQNH010000009.1, from coordinate 2,887 downwards.
CCTATTAATAGTAGTACTTATCCCAAGGTGGTTATTTCAAATGAGCAGACTCAGGATGTAATTATTGAAGATATTGAAGCTTTTGAACAATGGAAAACAACCAATCTGGTTCTACAAAAACAATCCGGATATGTAGCTGTTGGGATAAAGGTAATGTTAGGAGATTTTTATACAGAAAAAGCCAGATTGCTGGCCGATTTGGTTGAAAAGTATGCGGCGGGAGAATTTCGCTTAACATTAAGACAGAATATATTAATCCCTCATGTAAGGGAATCCCTGATTCCATTTTTCTATACCGAGCTTAAGAAAATGGGATTTGCAGATGCCGGGTATAATAAGGCATTAGACATTACGGCTTGTCCGGGTACCGATACCTGTAACCTTGGTATTGCAAGCAGTACAGGAATAGCTTCGGAATTAGAACGCGTTATCAAGGAAGAATACCCGCAGTATGTAAATAATGCAGATGTTGTGATAAAAATTAGTGGCTGTATGAATGCATGTGGTCAACATTCCATGGCCAATATCGGCTTTCAGGGAATGTCTATACGCACAAAGGAGAAGCTGGTGGCACCGGCTTTGCAGGTGTTACTTGGAGGCGGGAATTTAGGAGATGGCCGGGGTTTATTTGCGGATAAGGTTATTAAGATTCCGAGTAAACGAGGGCCTGAAGCACTCAGGCAAATACTCAATGACTTTGAGGCCAATGGTAAAGGAGCCTCTTATGAATCTTATTATGAGGAAAAAGGGGAATATTATTTTTATGAACTTCTTAAGCCACTTGCAGATATAGAAAATTTATCTCCGGAGGACTATCTTGACTGGGGAAGCAATAAACGGTATCAAAAAGCAATAGGAATAGGCGAGTGTGCAGGAGTGGTTATAGATTTAATCGCCACATTATTGTTTGAAAGTGATGAAAAGATAAAAAATGCGAAAGAAGCAATTAGCGAACAGAAATGGGCCGCAAGTATTTATTATTCTTATTCTTCTATGGTAAATGCAGCTAAAGCACTTTTAACTGCCCAAAATACCAAAACAAATACGCATAACAGTATAATAAAAGACTTTAACACCTATTTTATTGAAAACGGGAGAATACCTGTGAATTCCTCCTTCGAAGATTTGGTACTGCAGTTAAACCAAAATGAACCTAATGAGACCTTCGCTAAAAGTTACCTGTTGGATGCTGAGGAATTTTTGAACAAGGTAGAATCCTATAGAAAACTTGAACTGATTCATGCATAATAGAGCAAAATTAACTGTGGTAGGTGCGGGTCCGGGAGATTTGGAACTCATAACCATAAAGGCAATTAAAGCATTGCAGGATGCTGATGTGGTTCTTTATGATGCTCTTGTAGATAGAGCCCTATTAGAATATGCCTTTAAAGCAGAGCATATTTTTGTAGGCAAGCGAAAAGGTTGTTATGCCTTTCAGCAAGATCAGATAAATGAATTAATAGTGCAAAGAGCAAAAAGCCGGGGACATGTGGTGCGATTAAAAGGAGGAGATCCTTTTGTTTTTGGCCGTGGGTCAGAGGAAATGGCTTATGCAGCTAAATATGGTCTGGAAGTGGCAATGGTACCTGGAATATCTTCGTGCATTGCAGTTCCCGCATCTCAAAACATCCCGGTTACAAAACGAGGCTCTTCGGAGAGTTTCTGGGTGATTACTGGAACTACCAAAGAACATAAACTCTCAGACGACATAAAACTTGCGGCTAAATCAAATGCAACGGTTGTCATATTAATGGGGATGTCAAAACTCGCGGCTATAGTGGAATTATTTATCAAAGAAAACAAATCAGACACTCCTGTTGCAATTATTCAGAATGGTACAAAGGAAGATGAACAAGTTGGTATTGGAACAATTGACACGATAGAAAGTATAGTCCAAAAACAAAAATTAACCAACCCGGCAATCATAGTCATAGGAGAAGTGGTAAGACATCAAAACCAAATAATTCAGATAAGCCACCAATATGAATTTCAAACTGCAGAATAATGGAAAGGAATAATTTATATCCTATTTTTCTTAAAACGCGAACGCTCCATGTTTTGATAGTTGGAGGGGGTAATGTAGCTGAAGAAAAATTATCCTTTTTAACTAAGTCCAGTCCGGATGCCAAGATCACCATGGTATCGCCTATGTTTCGGGAAAACACTTTAAAGTTGGCGGCAAATTATGATGTGGAACTCATTAGAACCACTTACAAAACTGAATTTCTAAATGGGAAACATTTGGTTATTGCTACCACTGATAAACCCGATATAAACATTCAGGTATATAATGACTGCAGAAGTATGGATAAACTTGTAAACGTTGCTGATAACCCTCCTTACTGTGATTTTTTTATGGGAGGTATTGTAACCAAGGGGAATGTTAAGGTGGCAATATCTACTAATGGTAAATCCCCCACAACTGCAAAGAGGTTAAGGCAATTTTTTGAAGATGTAATACCGGAAGATATTAGCAGGATGGTTCAGAATCTAAATACTTATCGAAAAACAATTAAAGGAAATTTTGAACAGAAGGTAGATAAAATGAATGAAGTAACGGAAACCCTTGTTTCAAATATTGAAGAATAAAGCTGTTTCCATTTTAATTTGCAGACTGTTGTTATAAGGCTTCACTTGAAGAGCCAGATTATACCAAATTAAAACAAAAAAGTATTTCATAGAAGTCATATAGTGCGGTTCAGTAATGACCATATATATTGCTTGATAAGTAAAAAGAAAGATCGCAATTGGCAATTGGCTTTTGGATGAATGTGTTTTCAAGCCAAAAAAAGTACGTTTTCCTTGTTTTTACATGACTTGTGGCGTTTCTTTGTGCCAGTTCATTACAACATTGACATTGTTATCAAGAAAGGTGGAGGGACGAGAC
>CAJQNH010000008.1 GCA_905479615.1 uncultured Eudoraea sp. | reverse complement strand
TCCAGAATTCCAAGGTCTTCCATTTTTTTGACACGCTCCGCCACTGCAGGTGGAGTAAGCCCCACCTCCCTTCCGATATTTGACAATGACAACCTTGAATTTTCCTGAAGAAGTTTAAGGATGCGCCAGTTTAAGTCATCTATTTTGTTATTCAAAGCAAATAGTAATTAAAAATAATTTTTTCATAGCTAAAATACAAAAATGCTTTGTATTTTAAAGAAGATATCCGAAATATGAGCGTAACTTTATTCTAGAATATTTGCTAAAAAAGAAAATGCCCTACAAAAATTTAAGAACCTTACCGGTTTACAGAAAAGCAATGGAACTTTGCTCTATGAGCAGAGAAATTGCCTCGTTTGTTTCCCAGAATCAGGATTTGCTGAAATTGTACCAATCCAATAGTTTAAGAGATCATATTGCAGATTCTTTATTAACTGATGCCATTTTGATCCCACAGCAAATTGCCCGTGCAGAATCTTCTGAATCATATGCCATTAGAATGAAAAGTGCTTCGTTCATTAATATAATGATCAGGAACATAATCTCTTATTGTAACGGACTGGAAAATGATGGTTTAAAGGAAAAAGAATATGTGGATTTACTGCGACAGGAAATACATGTTTTCAGAAGATCCTTTAAGAAATGGAGAAAGTCTATTGGTAAAAATGGTGACGGTTCAAACTGGGGATTTAATGATTATATGGGCTACTAAAAGACCCTCATAAGGGATAATACATTGCTTTACTAAATTTAATTTCCGGATTATTCCTGAAATAATATTACATATTCCTTCTATACTGCCCTCCTACTTCAAATAATGCATGTGTAATTTGTCCTAATGAACAAACTTTGGTAACCTCTATAAGTTTTTCAAATATGTTTTCATTCTTTATGGCTGTTTCCTGTAGCTCTTTCAACTGTTTTTGAGCAATTCGTTTATTTCGTATTTGCAAGCCTTGTAAAGTATTGATTTGTTGCTGCTTTTCCTCGTCTGTAGCACGAATAACCTCAGCAGGGAGTATAGTAGGGGATCCTGAAGAACTTAAAAAGGTGTTTACCCCGATTATAGGATATTCACCTGTGTGTTTCAGTGTTTCATAGTACATACTTTCTTCCTGAATTTTAGATCGTTGGTACATAGTTTCCATTGCACCCAAAACACCGCCGCGCTCAGTAATCCTATCAAATTCAAGTAAAACAGCCTCCTCTACAAGATCAGTAAGTTCTTCAATAATAAAAGACCCCTGCAATGGATTCTCATTTTTCGTAAGACCTAATTCCTTGTTAATAATCAATTGAATGGCCATTGCTCTTCTAACTGATTCTTCCGTTGGTGTGGTAATGGCCTCATCATAAGCATTGGTATGCAATGAATTACAATTGTCATAAATAGCATAAAGGGCCTGTAAAGTGGTTCTAATATCATTAAAATCAATCTCCTGGGCATGTAAACTTCGACCTGATGTTTGTATGTGATATTTTAACATTTGTGCCCTGGAATCTGCATCATATTTGTCTTTCATTGCCTTAGCCCAAATACGCCTTGCTACTCTCCCTATTACTGCATACTCAGCATCTATTCCATTTGAAAAGAAAAACGACAAGTTGGGACCAAACTTGTTGATATCCATCCCCCGGCTAAGGTAGTATTCAACATAGGTAAAACCATTTGATAATGTAAATGCTAATTGGGTAATAGGATTTGCCCCTGCCTCTGCTATATGGTAACCCGAAATGGATACGGAATAAAAATTCCTAACGTCATTGAGTATAAAATATTCCTGAACGTCTCCCATAAGTCTCAATGCAAATTCTGTTGAAAAGATACAGGTGTTTTGTGCCTGATCTTCTTTTAGGATATCTGCCTGGACTGTTCCCCGGATTGTGTTTAAAGTCTCTTTTTTTATGGCTCTGTAAATCTCAGGGTCAAGTACTTTATCGCCGGTTATACCCAGTAAAAAAAGACCAAGACCGTTATTCCCTTCCGGTAAAGAACCCTGATATTTTGGCCTGTTTTTTGTATCTCCTCTGTAAAGGGCTTCGATTTTAGCTTCTACCTCCCTTTCAAGGTCATTTTGATGTATATACTTCTCGCAGTTTTGATCAATTGCAGCATTAATAAAATAACCCAACAGCATTGGTGCAGGCCCATTTATGGTCATACTAACTGATGTCATGGGATCACTCAGGTCAAAACCGGAATACAACTTTTTGGCATCATCCAGACAGCAAACAGATACTCCTGCATTCCCAATCTTCCCATAAATATCGGGTCTGTGATCAGGGTCATTGCCATAGAGTGTCACAGAATCGAATGCAGTGGACAATCTCTTGGCAGGCATATCAAGACTTACATAGTGAAACCTTCTGTTTGTGCGTTCAGGCCCTCCTTCCCCTGCAAACATCCGTGTGGGATCTTCACCTGTCCTTTTAAAGGGGTAAAGTCCGGAAGTATATGGAAATTCCCCCGGTACATTCTCCTGTAATCGCCACTGAAGCAGATCACCCCAGGCTTTATACTTCGGCAAAACCACTTTGGGAATTGCAAGGCCTGATAGTGACTCAACATGTGTATCGATACTAATCTCTTTTTCTCTAACTTTAAAAACATAAGTAGGGTCTTTATACTTATTTACAAAACTATCCCAGTTAAGTATAATCTCCCAGTTATAGGGGTCAAAATTGAGTTTTACCCGTTCAAATTCAACAAGTAAAAGTTGAATTAAATTATCTTTTTCACCTTCCCCTGAAATATCCAAACCGGAAGCTTCAATTCCTGCACTAGTTAACTCTGGCGGTGTCTTGGAAAGACCTGCTAAAGTTTTATAAATTCCATATAATTGCTGGGCTACTTCAGCCTGATGTAACACTTTAGTATCATAAGATTTAATACTTTCCGCAATCTCTGAAAGATATCTTGTCCTGGATGGAGGCACAACAAATACCTTTTGATCCATTTCCTGGCTGACCACTAAAGTTGAGACAAGGTCTGCATTTGCCTTTACTGTTAATTGTTGCATAACCGTTTTGTATAAACGATTCATGCCCGGGTCATTAAATTGTGAAGCTATAGTCCCAAATATCGGTAATGTCTCTTCATCTGTTTCCCATAAACCTTGGTTTCGTACATATTGTTTCCTTACATCTCTTAAGGCATCCGGAGCTCCTCTTTTATCAAATTTATTTATAGCAACCAGATCAGCAAAATCAAGCATATCAATTTTTTCAAGCTGAGTTGCAGCACCAAATTCCGGGGTCATAACATATAGGGAAACATCACTATGCTCAATTATTTCGGTGTCTGACTGCCCAATGCCCGAAGTTTCAAGAATAATAAGATCAAAACCAGCAATTTTTAGCACTTCAACAGCCTCATTCACATATTTAGATAATGCCAAATTGGATTGTCGCGTTGCCAGGGATCGCATATACACCCGATCATCATTTATCGCATTCATTCTGATCCGATCTCCCAGAAGAGCTCCACCTGTTTTTCTTTTAGAAGGATCAACAGATATCAAACCAATAGATTTCTTTGGAAAGTCCCTTAAAAACCGCCTGACGAGCTCGTCAACTAAACTAGATTTTCCAGAACCACCTGTACCCGTGATTCCCAGCACTGGAACGTTATTGTTATCCTTACGAATTCCGGAAAAGAGTTTTTCAAATTCAGAAGGCCTGTTTTCTGCCAGACTTATCAGCCGTGCAATAGTCTTTGGTTGTTTTTGCTTTAAAGCTTTGATCAGTGTAGTTCCACTATCCAGTGTTAAATCGGGGACCGGGGTATCACTTTGTTTTACAAGATCGTTTATCATTCCTTGTAATCCCATTGTTCGACCATCATCTGGAGAATAAATCCTTGTAATCCCATATTTCATTAAGGCTTCTATTTCCACTGGCAAAATTACACCTCCCCCACCACCAAATATCTTAATATGGCCAGCTCCGCGCTCTTTTAAAAGGTCATACATATACCTAAAGTACTCATTATGACCGCCTTGATAAGAAGTCATCGCTATGGCATTCACATCTTCCTGTATAGCGCAATTTACAACCTCATCAACACTTTTGTCATGGCCTAAGTGAATGACCTCTACTCCTGTGGACTGAATAATCCGCCGCATAATGTTAATGGCCGCATCATGACCATCAAAAAGAGAAGCTGCAGTAACCACTCTTATTTTATTCTTTGGTTTATAGACTTTATTTTGTTCCATTAATAATTTTTGCGCTTCATTAGGTTAGCAATTTACGGAAAATGCAAAAAATATTACCTATCAATCAGAATTTTATAAAAATCATTAGTTGCACCAAGCCTTTGTTCCTAATATCATAATTTTACAGGCTTAAATATATCATTTTGAGAAACACTATTCTTATTCACTGCCCGGATCAATCGGGAATAATTAACGCCATTACGGGGTTTATACACAATTATGGGGGAAATATCGTTTACCTGGATCAACATGTGGATGAGGAACTCAATGTTTTTTTTATGCGTTTGGAAAGTGAATTTTCCAGCGAATCGATTGAATTTTCTAAATTCAAAGAGGAATTTGAGACGAAATTGGCGCGCCCATATGAGATGAAATGGAGCATACATCCTGGAAGCCTGAAACCAAGAATGGCCATTTTTGTATCTAAATACAACCATTGCCTATATGACCTCCTCAGCAGATATAAATCGGGCGAACTAGAAGTGGAGATCCCTTTTATTTTAAGTAATCACGAAGAGGCTAAACATATTGCTGAACAATTTGAAATTCCTTTCTACTATATACCTGTAACCCAAGATTCTAAAGAAGATGCAGAGCAGAAGCAATTAGAGCTCTTAAAATCTCACAATATAGATTTTATTGTGTTAGCCAGATATATGCAAATATTAAGCAGTAAAATTATAGACCATTTTCCAAATAAAATCATAAACATTCACCATTCCTTTCTTCCTGCGTTTGCGGGAGCCAAACCTTATCATGCTGCATTTGCCCGTGGTGTGAAAATTATTGGAGCAACCAGCCACTATGTTACAGAAGCTCTTGATGCAGGACCTATAATTGAGCAAGATGTTACAATGGTATCTCACTCACACAGAGTAAAAGACTTTATTGCCAAAGGACGTGATCTGGAAAAAATTGTACTTTCCAGAGCTGTTCAACTTCATGTAGACAGAAAAACCATGGTTTACAATAATAAAACAGTAATTTTCTCATAACGTCCTTAGTAAAAGCCTTTTTTAGCCCGCATATTATTTAGTATATTAACGGAATAATATTTTACAAAGATTAAGGCTTATGGTTAAAATAGCAGTTTTAGGGCCAATACCAAGAGATACCATTTACACGCATCAGGACGAGGTAATACAGAAATATGGTTGTGTAACACATCCGGTAATTGCTTTGTCCAAACTAATGGGAGAGGAAGGCAGTGTAATTCCAATCACCAATGTACATCAAAAAGATTTTGATCCTATTCTGGAAGTGTTTAAAGCTTATCCAAATATTGACACTTCTCATATTGGGAATGAGGAAGACAGAGGCACTGTTATAGAATTGAGGTTTATAGATCAGAATAATCGATTAGAGAAACAAACGTCCTGTATGAGACCTATCTTGCCAAAAGATATTTCAGATTTAGATGATATTGATGCGTATGTTTTTGTTCCTATTACAGACTTTGAGATTTCCCTTAGTACATTGAGTTACATTAAACAGCATAAAAAAGGTATGATAATCTTTGATGCACACGGGCCTACTACTACAATGAGCATGACAGGAGATCGATACCGAAAGTTCTGGGTGGATATGGACGAATGGCTTCCCCAAATTGATGTTCTCAAAATGAATCTTGAAGAATCTCAGGCTTGTTGGTTTAAAAGCGAATATAAATATGAGGAAATGACAAGTTATGAAGAAGATAAAACCGATCATTTGGATGCAATGGCTGAACACGTGTTATCAAAAGGAGTCACATATTTTTATGTTACGCTAGATTCAAGAGGTTGCGTTCTCTATTTCCGGGAAAATGATAGTACCGTAAAAAAGTTTATAAAATCTGTTTTTATGAAAGATGTTGTGGATACCACAGGATGCGGGGATTCTTTTGCCGGTGGCTTGGCCTATGGATTTTCTTTTTACAAAGACCCCATTAAAGCTGCTCAATATGCCAATACCCTGGGTGCCTTACGTACACAAGGGAAGACTTTTGAGGTTTTTAAAAACAAGAAAGAAACCGACAAATTAATTTCTGATCATTATTGAAGTTCTGCCTGATATCCTAAATCATCAATAATTCATCTAATTACCTTCAGTTTTTACAATGAATTCTGCATAATTCAAAGTAATTAGTAAATATTTCTTAAAATCCTTGCAATAAACCGAAAATATTAACGTTAAATTTTTGAAGGTAAATCACTACAATTTTAAAAATTTTGTAGTTCTGCTGACCTTTAAGGCAGATATCCTTAAACGAATTATTTGAGTTAGTATTTTTTGAGTTAGTTAGTTTAAACCGGTGGAAACACCGGTTTTTTTTGATACTTTAAATATTGGCGTAAAAGGGTCAAAGTTTAATTCGGGATTGCAAATAAAGTGTTGGCTGAAGGTTTTACGCCAGATTTTTAGAATCATTTGAGGCTTATATTCAATGATTTAGTTAAAAATTAGACAAATCACCTGATTTTTAGGTGAATACACATACTAGTGAACATCCAAAACTTCATTTTGGTCGTATATTTGTAAGAACAAAGAATGTGACCATGGATAATCAATATTGTAAAGTTGGAACGATCACTCCAATAACAAGTGGACAAAAGGCTCTGGCCCTGATAGAATATCAATATCAGAATTTTTTAAGTAAGGCATCAGACTTTAAAACTACGGATGATAAGCTTGCCGCATTTTTTGAGCTAAAGGCAAGGAAGCTTAAAAAACTATTGGAGAATTTCGTGCAGTAATACTTACTTCTTTCTGAGTTCCTTTGCCATTTTATTCTGTAATTCTGTGGCTTTTTCTGCAGCCAGAATTGCAAAATCTTCTTTTGCCGAGGCATAGATAATTCCTCTTGAGGAATTCACTAATATCCCAACATTTTTATTCATTCCATACTTACAGACTTCTTCCAGGCTTCCACCCTGTGCTCCTACCCCAGGCACTAAAAGAAAACTATCTGGAATTATTTTACGGATTTCAATCAAATGACTCGCCTTTGTAGCTCCAACTACATACATTAAATTTTGCGAATTTTTGTACGACATTGAGGTTTCCAGAACTTCCTCATACAGCTTCTTTTCCCCAATTTGTTTTGTTTGAAAATCAAAGGCACCCTCATTTGAGGTCAGTGCCAGGAGAATTGTATGTTTGTTCTCAAAAGATAAAAATGGTTCAACAGAATCACTGCCCATATAGGGTGCAACCGTAATTGAGTCAAAATCCAAATCTTCAAAAAATGCTTTCGCATATCTAAATGAAGTATTCCCGATATCGCCTCGTTTTGCGTCTGCAATTGTAAATAATTCAGGGTAAAACTCATTAAGGTATTCAATAGTTTTACGTAACGCATCCCAACCCATTGAACCATATGCTTCATAAAAAGCAATATTTGGTTTATAGGCAACACAAAGGTCATGGGTAGCATCTATAATAGCCTTATTAAATGAAAAGATTGGCGACTCTTCATTTAGAAGATGTTTTGGTATTTTTTCCAGGTCAGTATCCAGACCTATACAGAGAAAGGATTCCTTTTTATGGATTTGTTCAATTAAGTGTTCAATTTTCATCCTGATTTCTAAAAAATCTCCGAAGCTTCTTTCAGTTTTTCGGTATTTTCAACCAACCTCAACTCATCAATAATCTTTTGAATATCTCCGTTGATTATATTCTGCAGATCATAGAGTGTTAGGCCTATCCTGTGATCGGTAACCCTGCCCTGCGGATAATTATACGTTCGAATCTTTGCTGAACGATCTCCACTACTAACCTGTGAATTGCGTTTTGCAGAATCCTCCTCTTGTCTTTTAGCCAGTTCCATGTCGTAAAGTCGCGATCGCAAAACCCTAAAGGCTTTATCCTTATTCTTGTGCTGCGATTTTTCATCCTGACACTGAGCCACCAAACCTGTTGGTATATGGGTTAATCTAACCGCAGAGTAGGTTGTGTTTACAGATTGGCCTCCCGGACCTGATGAACAGAAGAAATCTATACGCACATCCTTAGGATCTATTTGTACATCAAAGTCTTCGGCTTCAGGTAAGACCATTACTGTTGCCGCACTAGTATGAACACGGCCCTGTGTTTCAGTCTGAGGCACTCGTTGTACGCGATGAACCCCTGCTTCAAATTTCAATGTTCCGTACACCTCTTCACCACTCACTTCAAACTGAATTTCTTTATAACCCCCACTGGTACCTTCACTCAAATCTATGATATTCGTTCTCCAACCTTTAGACTCACAATACTTGGAATACATGCGGTAAAGGTCTCCCGCAAAAATACTGGCCTCATCTCCACCTGTTCCTGCGCGTATTTCCATCACTACATCTTTAGCATCTTCAGGATCTTTTGGAATTAATAATAACTTTATTTCCTCCTCCAATGCGGGGATTGCCTCTTTAGCCTCATCCAATTGCATTTTTGCCATCTCAACCATCTCTGCATCACTGCCATCATTAATGATTTCCTCAGCTTCGTTCATATTATTGGTCAGCTCAATATATCGATCTCTTTTATCGATAAGCAAACGTAAATCCTTGTATTCTTTATTAAGCTTTACATAGCGTTTTTGATCTGAAATAATATCAGGTTGAATTATAAGGTCTGATACCTCATCAAAGCGCTGTTTAACAATATTTAATTTATCTAACATGCAATCATCTCTTAGGAATGCGAATTTACAAATTTTTACAGGTATATTAACCTCTTCGTAAGCAAGATAGAAAGAGTTTTTATAAAAGTAGGATGAGAAAATTTATTCTTCTGTGTCCAGAATT
>CAJQNH010000007.1 GCA_905479615.1 uncultured Eudoraea sp. | reverse complement strand
GCCTATGGATTCCTAACACTACCCGATACACCATTACTTTTCTTTACTGCATTATTTTTATTGATATATAAGAAGTTTTTAAAGTCTCCTTCCATAGGTTTATCGATTCTTTTGGGACTTGTCATTGCTGCGTTAATGTACAGTAAGTACAATGCTGTTCTGATAATACTGTTTGTATTGATATCTAATCTGCGCCTTGTCTTTAATAAATATGCCTGGCTTTCTGTACTAATTGCACTAATGTGTTATACTCCCCATTTTATATGGTTAATTGATAATGACCTTGTTTCAATAAAGTATCATTTGTTTGAAAGGCCAAACAGGGCCTACGAATTTGGGGATTTTTCTCTAGGATTTTTTGTTAACCTGATTGTACTCTTCGGATTAACTTTTCCATGGATATACAGAGCCCTGCTGAAAACAAAAAAATCGGATAAATTTAACCAAGCCCTTTTGTATTTAATTTATGGAATAATTGCATTCTTTTTTATTTCCAGTTTTAACAGACGCGTACAAACACAATGGCTAATTGTTATTTGTATTCCAATGATTGTTGTGGTATACAATCAATTACTACAGGATAGAATTACCAGAAAATGGATCTTTATTCTTGGAACAGCTAATATCATAATTTTAATGGTCCTCAGAATAGGATTGATCTATCCCCCGCTTTTTCCAATTGTTTATGAATCACATGGAAATAAAGATTGGGTAAATGAAATAAGCTCAAAAGTTGGGACAATGCCTGTAGTATTCGAAAATTCTTATACCGACGCACCTATGTATACTTTCTACTCGGGTAATACCTCTTATTCACTAAACAACATACGTTTCAGGCAAAACCAGTTTTCAATTGACGAGTCTGAAAAACTTGTACAAGGACATACAATACTATATGTATCCAAATTCATGGATAAAGGTGACATCTCTTATTACGATGCAAAAGGAGATCAGCATTATGGTGTTTTCAAGAAGAATTTTGAATCTTTTAGAAAGTTAAGAACTATTATAGATGCTCCTGGTGAACTATTGGAGGGCAAGCATTTAAACTTTAAAATTTACAATCCATACGAGACCGATATAGAAATATCCAAACTGGAATTTGGGGTGGTATTTCTGAACAAATACAAAAATTTCCGAGAGGTCCAAAAAGTTCAAGCTGGGCCATCTCAAGAAGAGATAAGCCTACTCAAATCGAAAGATACAACGAGCTTTGAACTTTCGATGCCAAAACCAGACATAAATGATGCGTATTATTTTAAGATAAGCATTTCTGAAAACGGACTTTATTGGGGTTTAAATGGGGAAAACGTTAAATTGCCATAATGGAACCTGTTCAAAGAGTAATCAACAATATAGATTGGATAACAGTAATTATCTTTTCCAGTATACTCTTTATGGTTATTGCTAAGAATTTATTTTACAACAGGTTTTTAAATTTTATAATACTCCCTTTTAATAACAAGTATATTTTTATGTACAATAAAAAGGATAAACTATTAAATTGGTTTAATATCTTCTTTACAATATTCCAACTTCTTAATTTTTCACTCTTCATCTATTTGGCTTCAAATATTTTGTCCAATTCAGAAAGTGATAAGTATCCCGTGTTTTTTTCAATTATTTTAGGGGTTCTATTCTTATTTTTAATTGGTAAAATATTGCTGCAAATGGGGGGTGGGTTTGTCTTTAATAATAATAAGATAATATCTGAATTCATTTTTAAAAAACTGTCTTACCTTAACTATAGCAGTATCATTATGCTAGCAGCCAATATTATCCTTACTTATGTACTTAAAGATTCGAAAATAATAGTCTTTGTTAGCATTTTTCTAATAGTAGTGGTAAACGTAATTGGCTGGATAACTATCATAAAAAACTATCAAAAAGTAATCTCAGGTTACTTTTTCTATTTTATTTTGTACCTTTGCGCTCTCGAAATTGCACCCATTGTAATCATTGCGAATTATCTAAAAGACTAGGATACATGAAGGTAAAAACGATTTTGGTATCCCAACCAGAACCAACAATGGAAAATTCTCCATACCTAAGGCTAATTGAAAAGGAAAAAGTAAAGGTAGACTTTAGGCCTTTCATACATGTTGAAGGGGTAGACGCCAAAAGCGTAAGACAACAAAAAATTGATCTTAAAAATTATTCCGCCATAATCCTTACCAGCCGAAATTCTGTTGATCATTTCTTTAGAATAGCTGAAGAAATGCGTTTTAAAGTTCCGGATACCATGAAATACTTCTGCCAATCTGAGGCAGTAGCTTTTTATCTCCAGAAATATGTTGTTTACAGAAAACGAAAAATTTATGTAGGTAAAAGAAATTTTAGTGAATTACTTCACTTATTTAAAAAATATAAAGAGGAATCCTTTTTACTGCCTTCATCGGATGTATTAAAACCGAGTGTTCCAGAAACATTAAATGAACTGGGAATTAATTGGAATCGGGGAATTTTTTATAAAACGGTTATTAGCGATCTTTCTGATTTAAGAAATGTTTACTACGACGTTCTGGTATTTTTTAGTCCATCTGGCATAGAATCATTGCTTAAAAATTTTCCTGACTTTGAGCAAAAGGATACAAGAATAGCGGTATTTGGAAATTCAACTGTTTTAGCGGCAACAAAGGCTAGCTTGCGAATTGATATAAAAGCTCCGACCCCGGAAACTCCTTCCATGACAATGGCTTTACAGAAATATATTACCAGTGTAAATAAAAAATAAAAACTCAACTAAAAGGTCTCATTTACTGAGACCTTTTTAATTAGTAGTTATAGCGCTGGGGTCCCCCTCGCCTTATTTCTTCGCTGGCATAAGACTCAAACTTTTTAAAATTCTCACGAAAAGCATTGGAAAGTTTAAACGCAGTATCATAATATGCCTTATCATTATTCCAAGTTGCTCTAGGGCTTAAAACGTCTGTAGGGACACCCGGACAAGTCCGTGGTTGTGCTACACCAAACACAGAATGAATATGGTAGGCATCATAGGTATACAATCCTAAGTTACCACTAAGTGCAGCGCGAATCATAGCTCTTGTATATTTTAATTTCATTCGTGTTCCAACGCCATAGGGCCCACCAGTCCATCCGGTGTTAACCAACCAAACATTAACCTGAGATTCTTTCATTTTTCTGCTTAATGTTTCTGCATATTCTGCCGGATGTAAAGGCATAAACGGCGCTCCGAAACATGCAGAGAATGAAGGTACAGGTTCAACTACCCCTGCCTCTGTCCCTGCCACTTTAGCGGTATATCCTGACATAAAATGATATGCAGCCTGGCTGGGAGTTAATTTTGATATAGGAGGTAATACTCCAAAGGCATCTGCTGTAAGGAAAAAAATATTTTTAGGATCTTCTCCAATTGAAGGTCTTTTGATATTGGAAATATGATCAATAGGATAACTTACCCGGGTGTTTTGAGTTATGGACGTGTTATCATAATCGACTTTCCCTCTTGAATCTATAATAACGTTTTCCAAAATTGCGCCTTTTTTAATAGCGGCATAAATCTCGGGTTCATTTTCCGCACTTAGATTGATCACCTTGGCATAACATCCCCCTTCGAAATTAAAAACTGTATTTTCTTCAGTCCATCCGTGTTCGTCATCCCCAATCAATTTTCTAAATGGATCTGTAGACAAGGTTGTCTTTCCGGTACCGGAAAGTCCGAAAAACAGGGCAGTATCTCCTTTTTCCCCAACATTGGCAGAACAATGCATAGGCAAAGTATTCTTGTATAAAGGCAAGATAAAGTTTAAAGCAGAGAAAATTCCTTTCTTAATCTCCCCAGTATAACCTGTACCACCTATTAAAGCAATCTTTCGCGTAAAATTCAGAATGGCAAAATTGTGTTGTCTAGTTCCATCAACCACACTATCTGCCATAAACCCAGGTGCATTTATCACAGTCCATTCCGGCTCAAAATTTGCTAATTCCTCTTCCTGAGGTCTAAGAAACATATTATGTGCAAATAAATTGGACCATGGGTATTCATTGATGACCCTTAAATTTAATTGATAATTAATATCTGCACACGCATAACAGTCCCTTACAAATATATCCTTGTCCTTTAAGTAAGTAATGACCTTCGTATAAAGTAAATCAAATTTCTCAGGGGTGAAAGGAATATTTATATCCCCCCACCAGACTTTATCCATGGTTATATTATCTTTAACAATAAAGCGATCCATTGGAGAACGTCCAGTGAACTCTCCCGTGTTAACAGCCAAGGCTCCGTTTGACGCCTCCTTGCCCATCCCCCGCTCAAGGGTCATCTGATGAAGTTGTTCAGGATCTAATTGATAAAATATCCTATTGTTTTCCAGGCCGTACTCTTTTAACGAAATTGAATTCATTGAAATGCTCTTTATTGCCATTTATATTTTGTTCTAGTAGCTAAAAACGTATCAAATCGTGTATCAGCTATTAAAGTCATTCTCCTTGATTATTATAATTTTCTATAAGCACGATAGCCAAAAATCAACCATCCCAAAATCAAAAGAAGCCCCCCAATTGGGGTAATAAAGCCTATCGTTCTAAAGTCAAAGAAAGTCAGGCTGTTAGTAGCCAACAAATAAATGGAAAATGAGAAAAAAACTATCCCCGAAACAATAAAATAATAAACCAGTTTCTTCTCTTCTTCGGGAATGCTTGTCACACTGCCAAGTATAAGTAATAACAGGGCGTGATACATTTGATAAGTCACTCCGGTCTCAAAAGTCTCTATTTCACCTAAGGACACAAGATTCTTTAGGCCATGAGCCCCAAAAGCACCTAAAACTACTGCCAATATTCCAAAGAAAATCCCTGTACGGAAAATTGTTTTGTTCATAACTTAAATGGCCATATTTTTGACAAATGTAACAATTTGATACCTTAGTCCCAGCAATACTTTGAACAGAAAATAAATTTAATGTCAAGAAAAATATTAGTCATAGGGGCGGGAAAATCTACCTCGTATTTGTTGGATTACTTTCTGGAAAAAGCAGATTCAGAAAAACTGTATTTAACTATTGGTGATCTCAATACCAAGATAATTCCTGATGAGATAAAAAACCATCCTTCGTGTAAAGTTATAAAGTTGGATATTTTTAAGGATGATGAAAGAGAGATGGCCATTAAAAACTCAGATGTTGTTATTTCTATGCTCCCGGCACGTTTTCACATGAAAGTGGCCGAAGATTGCATTCGTTTTAAAAAACATTTGGTTACCGCATCCTATGTAAGTGAAGAAATTAAAGCATTAGATGCTGCAGCTAAAAAAAACGGATTAATTTTTATGAATGAAATTGGTTTAGACCCTGGTATAGACCATATGAGTGCCATGCAACTTATTAATAGAATAAGAGACAAAGGCGGTAAAATGTTGCTATTTGAATCTTTTACAGGTGGCCTGGTTGCTCCTGAAAGCGATAATAACCTATGGAATTACAAATTTACCTGGAATCCAAGAAATGTTGTAGTTGCCGGACAAGGTGGAACTGCTAAATTTATACAGGAGGGCACCTATAAATATATACCCTATCATAAACTTTTCAGAAGGACGGAATTTATGAAAATAGAAGGGTATGGAGCATTCGAAGCCTATGCAAACAGAGATTCTTTGAACTACAGGGAAGTATATGGTTTGGAGGATGCGCTAACTCTTTACAGGGGCACCATGAGACGTGTTGGATTTTCTAAAGCGTGGAATATGTTTGTTCAATTAGGTATGACAGATGATAGTTATACTATAGAAAATTCTGAAGGTATGTCCTACAGGGAATTTACCAATCTTTTTCTGCCTTATTCGCCAACCGATTCCGTTGAACTTAAACTCAGGCACTACCTCAAAATTGATCAGGACGATATCATGTGGGGTAAACTACTGGAATTAAATTTGTTTGATTCAAAAAAAACTATTCCTATAAAAAATGCTTCTCCGGCTCAGATGCTACAAAAAGTATTGGAGGACAGCTGGACCATGGCACATGACGATAAAGATATGATTGTCATGTACCATAAATTCGGATTTGAATTGAATGGAAAAAAACAACAGCTTGATGCTAATATGGTGGTGATTGGCGAAAATCATACACATACAGCGATGGCCAAAACTGTTGGCTTACCTGTGGCTATTGCCACCTTATTGATACTAAATAAAAAAATTTCAACTCCGGGAGTACAGATTCCTATATCCAAGGAAGTTTATGAACCAATCTTAAAAGAGTTAGCCACCTATGGAGTAGTGTTTAAGGAATACAATGTACCTTATTTAGGGTATAATCCTGATTCTGTTGCAGGTTAATATTTGTAACTATTTTTGGTATCTTTAGGCATTATATGAAAGCTTGTACATGAAATCCAGTAATGAAAATGTAAAAATTGACGGGATTGATAAAAAAATCCTAAGGTTTCTTATGCAGGATGCAAGAAAGCCAATATTAGAAATTGCCAGAAATATTGGAATCTCAGGAGCTGCTATTCATCAAAGACTTCGAAAACTGGAAAAATCCGGACTTATTGCTGGATCTAAATTCATTGTGAATCCAAAAGTTTTGGGGTATACGACCATGGCATATATTGGTATTTTTCTGGATAAGGCCATGAGTAATCCGATAGCCGTGAAGCAATTGGAAAAAATACCAGAAGTCCTGGAATGCCATTACACTACTGGTAATTGGTCTATCCTTATCAAAGTTTTATGTAAAGACAATGAACATCTTATGCATTTGTTGAACAAAAAAATTCAGCAGATTGAGGGTGTTTCAAGAACAGAAACCTTTATATCTCTGGATCAACAAATAGACCGTCAAATTTCTATATAGTAGGTCCAAAATATTATTGTATACGCACTAATCTCTTCCACCAAATACCTGAAAGCCCCAGTAAACCAAAGATGCCAGAGAGCCAATTGCAGCAACGACATAAGTTCTTGCAGCCCATTTTAAGGAATCCTCAGAACCCTTGTATTCTTCCTGTGAAACAATATTCTTCCGTTTTAACCACGCCAATGCCCTGTTACTTGCATCATATTCTACAGGAAGCGTAATAAAACTAAAAAGTGTGGCGAAGCCCATCATAATTAACCCCGCTACAGCTATATAAAACCCGAATTGACCACCCGCACCTTCTGTGGAAGCTACCAAAATAAGACCTCCAAAAACAACCCAGGTAGACATCCCCGATGTAACGCTAACTACCGGAACTAATTTAGAACGAATTGAAAGCCATTCGTAGGCCTGTGCATGCTGAACTGCATGGCCACATTCATGGGCCGCAACAGCAGCCGCAGCGGCATTGCGTTGATTATATACCCCTTCACTAAGATTTACTGTTTTGGTTTTCGGGTTATAATGATCTGTAAGCATTCCTGCGGTGGAGACCACTTTAACATCTCTAATACCATGATCGCTCAACATTTTTTCCGCAATTTCAGCACCGCTCATACCATTCCGTAAATGTACCTTGGAATAATAATTAAACTTGCTCTTTAGCTTTCTGCTTACCAACCAACTTACCAGAGCAATAGCACCCAGTAATATATAATAAATTGTCATAATTTCTTTTTTACTATTTTAAAAGTACTTAATTTATAACAAAAACCCGGCCAATACAGAACCGGGGTTTTTATACTGACAAAATGTACATTTACACTGCTATCTCAGTCCAATTAAAAGCTTCCAAAATCTCCTTGTAAACTACTTCTCCGTGCACTATATTCAGCCCTTTATGTAAAGAAGAATCTACTTCACAGGCCATTTCCCAGCCTAAATTTGCAAGCTTCAGGACATATGGCAATGTTACATTTGTAAGAGCCATGGTAGAGGTATAAGGTACCGCCCCGGGCATATTGGCTACTGAATAATGTACTACATCATCAATTATATAAATGGGATCTTCGTGTGTGGTAGGCCTCGTAGTCTCTATACATCCACCCTGATCTACCGCTACATCAACAATTACAGTTCCTTTTCGCATATCGCTTAGCATATCCCTGGTAATGAGTTTAGGTGCCTTTGAGCCTTTTAATAGTACTCCCCCAATAATGAGATCATGAGTTTTTATATGTTTTCTTATATTGAACTCATTAGAAAACTCCGTTACCACATGGCTAGGCATTACATCATTGATATAACGAAGTCTCTTCATATTAACGTCCAATATGGTAACATGGGCGCCAAGTCCGGCTGCCATTTTTGCAGCCTGAGTTCCAACTACACCTGCACCAAGGACCAGAACCCTCCCAGGCGGAACCCCCGGAACACCGCCTAACAAAACTCCCCTGCCCTTTACCGGTTTCTCAAGATACTTTGCGCCTTGTTGTATAGCCATCCTACCTGCTACTTCAGACATTGGGGTCAATAAAGGCAGGGTTCTGTCTTCATCCTCAACAGTTTCATAGGCTATACAAACTGCCTTTTGCGCCATCATGGCTTTTGTCAATGTTTCACTGGATGCAAAATGAAAGTAGGTAAAAATAACCTGCCCTTTTTGTATGAAATTATATTCCTTTTCTATAGGCTCCTTTACTTTAACAATCATCTCCGCCAATGCATAAACCTGACCTATGGTATCTAATATAAGTGCCCCCGCTTTTTTATAATCCTCGTCAAAAAATCCGCTTCCCTCACCTGCACCTGATTGAATGTAAACCGTGTGATTGTACTTAACAAGTTCAAATACTCCAGCAGGTGTCATTCCCACCCTACTTTCGTTGTTTTTGATTTCTTTTGGCACACCTATTATCATTGTGTTATATTTTTAAGTTTATGTCAAAAATGTAATAATTAATACTGATAATGAAATAAAATCGACAAAATGTAGGGTAATAACTCTATAAATATGTATTTTTTTAAACTACACCCCTATATTTATAGGGGTATTTTCTAAATATTAATATTATTTATATTGTTATCTATTTTTTAGGGGGGGGGTAGGTGATAGTTTTGTTTTGTAAAAATTTTGCTTCTTAGACAAGCATCAGC
>CAJQNH010000006.1 GCA_905479615.1 uncultured Eudoraea sp. | reverse complement strand
TCTGAATCTTGCCATATCCTGGTATTTAAATTTCCTTACGGGTACTTTAAAAGATCTTACATTAAAACTAAATCAAGTACATATAGGTTATATCCGAAGGATATCCGTTGGAGTTTCAACCAATATGGTGATTTTTCCCCGGAGTGCAATCGGTTGTTTCATAATTTCGGGATAGTGTCTTATCATTTTAATCCAATCTTCAGATGAAAACTCGTGCGGTTCAAACTTTGAAGCATAGGCAGGATGATTTTGATTAACCAAATCTTTTACTTCGATATCTAGCCTATCTGCCAATTCCGCTATCTGTGTTCCGGTGAGTCGTGTTTTTAGGATATCTATCTCTTGTATGGGCCAACCTTCTGATTTAGAATAGGCCAAAGTCTGCTTAGCCCTTTTTGATTTAGAATTATAAAACAGGGTGATTTGTCTGTCTGAAGTAGCTATTTCACCCATTAGATTGATTTTTATTGAGTTTAAGATAAAATTAGTCCATTTCATCATTTGTAAAAATGACAATTATCATATAGTGGTTTTCTTACAGGATATGACTTAGGTCATTTTTAGTTGTTTTTCTTTTTGATAGATTCATCTTGTTATTTCAATTAATTCTAAATGCATATCCTATGAAAACTATACTCTGTGCCGCGGATTATTCGGATAATTCAATTTCAGCACTAAAGTTGGCCAATGTGTTTCGTAAAAAACTAAAAGCCGAGCTTCATGTTGTTCATGTGTTTGATATTTCAGCTACTTTTATTAGTACAGTCAGTTTGGCGTATGCCCGTTTAGAGGAAGCAGCCTTTAATAATCACCGGGAAAAACTGGATGCATTTTGCTGGAAGCACTTAAATATGAAAGATAATGGTGAGAGCCCTGTTATTTCTGTAGTTGAGAATAGTATTGAGTCAGATGGGATTATGGGAAAGGCTGAAGAAATAAAGGCGGATCTGATAGTAGTTGGGATGACCGGAAGTAATATTATAAAAGACCTGATTATTGGCAGCACAGCGACTGCATTGATAGAAAAATCCTCTGTGCCTGTACTGTCTGTTCCTCAAAATGCGAGGATTACGGAAATAAATACTATTGTATACGCAACGGCCTTTGAAGAGGCAGATGTCCCGGCTATTGAAAAGATTACTGAGTTTGCATCAGCTTTCAATACCGAAATTAAATTAATTCATGTTTCAACCAAAAAAGAATATGCTGCCGAAGATCAAATGCTTTGGTTTAAGGAAATGCTTAAAGAAAAGGTTACTTATGAAAAGATCAGTTTTGAATTTAGATTATCAGATGATATTTTGAGCACCTTAAAAGACTATTTAAAGGAGGTAGATGCAGATATTCTTGTAATGCTGGAAAGAGAGGGTCGTGCCTTAATTCCGAATCTTTGGCATTTTGATTTGGTAAAACGCATGAAATTGGAGCGACTTGTTCCGTTGTTAAGCTATCAAAAAACAGTATTGGAGATTCATGATCATTGACCACGCAGCATCTTCTTATTAATCTTATAAAAGAAAAGTATAGGCAATACTTCTCAAAAAAGGTTAGCGGAGAATCAATTCTAAACATTTGGTCTGTCAAAACCTAAACAAGGCATTCATAGGACTGTTTTTAACAGGCATTTCTTCGGCTTCCAGAAAGTAGACATTTCCACCTTGCAGAAAAGTATATGTGGAAGCCATATTTAATAAAGAGATATTTCGAATTTCTTTAAGGGAATCAATAATTAAGCATCCCTTAGCGCTGTTATAGGTGCCAAAAACATCTTCTTTTTGCTGCACAAAGAGCGTATCTATTTTTCCTTTGACAGCTGCCGTAAAAATTTCCGAGGGGCGATAGGAAGTTTTTGAAGTATGGATTTTGGCGATAAATTTTGCCAGTTTTACACGCTTTGTAGTTTCAAAATAATATTGAACGAGACCCCAGGAATCTTTGTGCAACTCGTTCGTGCCTTTAAATTCAGGATCACCACTTAGATTAGTATCCCATAAATTATAGTGTGGATTGATTTTCTTGTAAATAGGGTACAATTCATCGGTACATGCTAAAATCAATGGAGCCTTTTTATTTGATAGCATTTCAGTAACACTTTGATTTACTTGTCTAAAGAAGCTAATCAGTTCTTTTTTTTGATCTTCCTTTCCTTCTCCCTGGCCATGAAATGACCCGGCCGGATACATCATATGGACTGTTCTGTTTTGTAACATCTTTTGCTCAAAATCATAACCCACAACTTCTTCTAACTGTTTGGGAATTATTTTATTAATTTGAAGTTTCCGGAAATTATTTCTGGAACCCTTATATAATTTCACATAGTCGCGGCTTAATTCCAGAAGATAGTAAATACCGTTGTTGTGAAACAAGGGAAGTAACGGCATTAAATAAAAATGATCGGCAACATAGGTTTTTATGTCAAAGGGGAAAGGTAATTTATAATACCTGAATCCGAGATCTCTATCTAAAAATATTGCCAGACCTTCTGAGGGATTTCTCCAGAAACTTAAATCGAAAATAAGATTGCGGATTGGTTCTAGATATGAATTTATTTTAGTTTCATGATACCCATATTCAACTAATACCGCATGTACTTTTTTCAGACAAGATTTTAAATTAGATTGCCCTAGGCCTTCATTCTGTTCTTTACCTTTTTTATACATTGGTAAATAAATAGAAACGCAATGCTGATTCCTTATTACAGCTAGCTGTTCAAAAGCTTTTTTTGTAAATGCGTTTGCTAAAAACTTAATCATGATCTAATTTTTCTCAATTTATTAAATCAAGCTGAAGTCCGAAATGACAAGGATCAGGCGAGTTAAATTAATTCATGATTTTGGATGCAAATTTGTCTTAAGCACAAGAAATTCACTTACGTTATTTACATCAATTGCACCAATTAGTTTGTTGGTTTTGTCTGTAACAGGAAAGAAACGCTGCTGCTCTTTGTTGATCATAGCAAAGAATTCTTTTAACTCATCCATGGCGCTCATAGTATTATATTTTGTGTTCATAATTGTCCTCACTTTTATTGAACCATTTTGAGCATTTTTCAGTATGTCTTTATGATTTAAAATGCCAACTATTTCCCCATCTTCTGTAACTACAAAATCTTTTTCGGTACCGGCTAATATTATATCAAAAACATCTTCAAGACTATTTTCGGGATGTAGTAGCGTAATATTAGTCAACAAGGCTTCCTTTACAAAATGTCCTTCTACCAGGGATTTCTGTTTGACCATTTGATTTTCACCATAGGCAGCTATATAAATGAAGAGCGCAATTAATATCAGAAAGGGATTGAAAAACAGACCCAGCATGAAAAAAATTACAGCTAAAGCCTGCCCCAATCCGGCGGCTATTTGGGTAGCTCTGGCCCTATCCATGGTAAATGCCAGCAAAGCCCGTAAAACGCGGCCCCCATCCATAGGAAAAGCTGGAATTAAATTAAAAACTACCAGCATTACATTAGCTATAAAAAGATAGAATAAAAGTGTTTCTAAAGTTGGCGCTGAAAGTAAAAGCACCAAACTATCGGCATCCAAACCAAAATAATTTTTCATGGGTACGACCAGAAATAGTAGTAATGCAATTAATACATTTACTGCAGGCCCCGCTAAAGCTACAATCAATTCCTGCCCTGGCTTTTCAGGCATTTTTTCTAAAGATGCCACCCCCCCAATGGGTAACAATGTAATTTTTTTGGTGCCTATATTAAATCTCCTCGCAGTTAGGGCATGTCCTAATTCATGCAGTATTACGCAAAGAAAGAGCAACAAGATTAAGATAATATTCATCAAGGCGGTATTCATTGTTCCGCCGCGTTGAATATCAAGAAAGACTACCCATATCAATAAAAGTGTAAAGGTCCAATGCACCTCAATTCTAATTCCGGCAATTTTTCCAAGTTTTAATATACCTTTCATCCCTTGGGTTTTTATGAAAGTATTTAGATAAAGGAATTTTAACAATGACCATGGTCATTACTTGCTTATTATTTGAATTGTAATTTTAGGGATAGTACCCTTCAAATCATCTCTTATGAACACATTACAACAAGATAAATATGTACTCCTGGACAATTTAACTTCAATCTGGGATCAAATTTTCACTGTAGCTCCTTTGGTTGTAATTGGGACGAAGGAAAATCAAGGTTATGATCTTGCACCAAAACATATGGCCATGCCCTTGGGTTTCGGCAATTATTTTGGATTTGTCTGTACCCTAAGACACAATACGTTTAGCAATGTTTTGGCTACAGGCGGATTCACGGTTAGCTTTCCAACACCCGACCAAATAATCACAACTTCTTTGAGCGCCAGTCCGCGAAGGGATTGTATTTCCAAATCAGAGAGCATAGTTAATGCCTTGCCTATTTTAAAGGCACCCTCAATGGATGCACCCATAGTAGCAGACGCCTATTTTTATTTGGAGTGTGGATTGCATAAAATTATTGATGGCTTTGATGATTATAGTATTATAACTGGAAAAATTAAAGCTGCTTATGCCCATAGAAATTATATGAAAGTTTCGGAGATGGATGAGCAGGATCAAATTTTAAAAAACCCTTTACTTGTATATATTGGCCCTGGCAGGTTTGCTAAGATCACTGAAACATATGACTTCCCCTTCCCAAAAAATTTTAAGAGATGAAAAGCCAGGAGAACATAGCGGCCCATGCCAAGGAGTATCTTTTGACTAATAAAGAACAAATGATTCTCTTTTTAAATGAATTGGTTAGTATTGAATCCCCCTCGGACAAGATTAATTCCCAGCACCAAATATTAGCATATTTAAGAGATAGATTTACTGCGATGGGTTATTTGGCAATTCACATGTCCGGTAAAAACACCGGCGGCTACTTGTACGCAAGACCCAAAAATAGAAAGAAACATTTACCCCTTCAGCTATTGATAGGTCATTGCGATACCGTTTGGCCCTTAGGGACAATAGATAAAATGCCCCTAACTTACATTAAAGGTAAGATAAAAGGGCCTGGTGTTTATGATATGAAAGCTGGTATTACCCAGATGGTTTTTGCCCTAATGGCGATCAGGGAGATGAACTTAACACCAAAAGTGGAACCTGTAGTATTTATAAATTCTGATGAAGAAATAGGAAGCAGAGAGTCTACTAATGCGCTTAAAAGATTGGCAAAACTTGCAAACCGGGCCTATGTTTTGGAACCCCCTTTAGGATTGAATGGAAAATTAAAAACAGCAAGAAAAGGATTAGGGCGTTTTACTATTACCGTTCGCGGCAAGGCAGCGCATGCCGGATTAGATCCTGCCAAAGGCGTTAGTGCCATAGTAGAATTATCCCAGCAGGTACAGAGGCTTTACGCTATGAATGATCTGGATAAAGGGATCTCTGTAAATATAGGAATGATCGAAGGGGGCATCTCACCCAATGTAATTGCACCTTTAAGTAAAGCTGTTATTGATGTTAGAGTTCTTAGAGAAGCAGATGGGGATGTGATTACAAAAAAAATAAAAGCCCTAAAGCCAATACATAAAGATGTTGTAATGGAAATTGAAGGGGGTATAGGCAGACCACCAATGGAAAAAACTCCCCGTAATCAGCTTTTATGGAAAATGGCAAAAAAACAAGGACAACAATTAGGACTGGATCTGGAAGAAGCAACTTCCGGGGGAGGTTCAGATGCCAATACAACCAGTCTTTATACCGCAACTCTGGATGGACTTGGAACCCCAGGAGATGGCGCACATGCAGCGCACGAGTATATTTTACAAAACAAGTTGATTGAAAGGACAACCCTTTTAATGCTCTTGTTATTATTAGAACCTTTAAATGAAAAAACATGAACCATCAATTCATTTATACATCACTCACCAGAATTTCCGATTTGGCTGAAATCGAATTCAATGTAGAAAAACTTGATAGGGATCAATGGGAAACTGGTGATTATGTTGTTAGTAAGATTCTGGACCCAGGAAGTAACACACTAAATTTAGAGCTTACCACAGGCAGAATGCGGGGAGTAATTGGAGGAGAATCAATCGTAGGTGCATTGGGGGAGCGTTATGCAACTCTTGAAGCGACAGGGACATGGCGCAAAGTTAATGCCGATCTTAAGATGCATGTTTTAACCGGAGCTGGACTTATGGGAAAATTAACCTCAAAATCTATTTTTTTGCCAAATATGATGGAAGTAAATTATACAGGCCATGTATTCAGAAATGGTAAAAAACTTACCATGAACGATTTTGTGGAATCAGTTGAGCCAATCCCATTTATTACACCCGTGGTCCTATTTGTAGGGACTTCCATGTCTGCAGGCAAAACAACTTCTGCCAGAATAGTAGCCAATCTTTTTAAAGTTGCCGGATACAACGTAGT
>CAJQNH010000005.1 GCA_905479615.1 uncultured Eudoraea sp. | reverse complement strand
CCCCTACCCTTAACTGGCTTTTCCAGATATTTCGCTCCTTGTTGTATAGCCATCCTACCCGCTACTTCAGACATCGGGGTCAATAAAGGAAGGGTTCTATCTTCGTCCTCAACAGTTTCATAGGCTATGCAAACTGCCTTTCGTTCTATCATTGCTTTTGTCAAAGTTTCACTGGATGCAAAATGAAAATAGGTGAAAATAACCTGCCCTTTTTGTATAAAGTT
Source organism: uncultured Eudoraea sp. (assembly GCA_905479615.1). Lineage (GTDB taxonomy): Bacteria > Bacteroidota > Bacteroidia > Flavobacteriales > Flavobacteriaceae > Eudoraea. The sequence continues at coordinate 10,854 of CAJQNH010000005.1, read as the reverse complement.
ATATTCCTTTTCTATAGGTTCCTTTACTTTAACAATCATCTCCGACAGTGCATAAACCTGCCCAATGGTATCTAATATCAGTGCACCCGCTTTTTTATAATCCTCATCAAAAAACCCGCTTCCTTCACCTGCACCGGACTGAATGTAAACAGTGTGATTATACTTAACAAGCTCAAATACTCCAGCAGGTGTCATTCCCACCCTGCTTTCGTTGTTCTTGATTTCTTTTGGTACACCTATAATCATAGTATTATATTTTTAAGTTCATGTCAAAAATGTAACAATTAATACTGATAATGAAATAAAATCGACAAAATATAGGGTAATAGCTATATAAATGTATTTTTTTTTGAATTATACCCCCATAAATATGGGGGTAATTTCTAAATATAAATATTTTTTTAAATAGAAATTTATTTTTTAGGGGGGTAGGTGATAATTTTTTGTAAATATATTGCTTCTTAGACAAGCATCAGCCTACGATATTCACTATTTTACCCGGAACCACAATCACTTTTTTAGGGATTCTACCCTGAAGTTGTGCCTTAGTTTTTTCATGAGACATAACTGCGGACTCTATTTCTTCTTTTCCCATATCCAAGGGAAGTTCTATGGTAAAACGCATTTTTCCATTAAATGAAATTGGATAGTCCTTGCTATTTTCAATGAGGTGGTCTGCCTCAAATTTTGGAAATGGCTCTGTTGAAACAGATTCTGTGTGTCCTAACTTCTCCCAAAGTTCTTCAGAAATGTGAGGTGCGTAGGGTGAGATCAAAATTGCAAGGGGCTCCAGTATATCCCTGCTGGTGCATTTTTGGGTGGAAAGCTCATTTACACAAATCATAAAAGTTGCTACCGAAGTATTGAATGAGAAATTTACAATATCCTCTTCCACTTTTTTGATTGTTTTATGAAGCGATTTTAGCGCTTCTTTTGAAGGTGGCTTCTCCGTAATCTGAAATCCCCCGTCAGGCCCTGTATGATAAAGCCGCCATAGTTTTTTTAGAAAAGCATATACTCCTGAGATACCTGCTGTATTCCATGGTTTGGCCTGTTCCAGAGGCCCAAGAAACATTTCATACATGCGAAGGGAATCTGCGCCATATTCCTCACATATTTCATCCGGGTTTACCACATTGTATTTAGATTTAGACATTTTTTCAACCTCGCGCCCAACAATGTATTTGCCATTTTCCAAAACAAAATCAGCATCTTTAAACTCGGTCCTCCATTTTTTAAAGGCTTCAATATCCAATTCATCCGAAGAATTAACCAAAGAGACATCAGCATGTAATGGGCTTACATTTATTTCTTTTATTAATCCTTTGGATATCAATTTATTTGTTCCTTCTTCTCTATACACAAAGGCACTTGTACCCAGAATCATTCCTTGATTAATTAATTTTTTGGCGTATTCCTGATGTGGAACCAGTTCCTTGTCGAACATAAATTTCTGCCAAAAACGGGAGTATAACAAATGGCCGGTGGCGTGTTCAACACCTCCAATATACAGATCAACCTGCTGCCAGTAGTTAATAGCATCCTGGGAGAAGATTGCCTTATCGTTTTGAGGATCCATATATCGGTTAAAATATTGCGAGCTACCTGCCCAACCAGGCATTGTATTGAGCTCTAGAGGGAAAACCTTTACATGGTCAATTAAACTATTGTTTACAACCTTAGATTCCTGGATATCCCAGGCCCATTCTGTTGCATTCCCCAAGGGTGGTTCCCCGGTATCTGTGGGCAAATACTTTTCTACTTCAGGCAACTTCAAGGGAAGACAGTCCTCATCGATCATCTTAGGCATTCCTTCAACATAATATACCGGAAAAGGCTCTCCCCAATAGCGCTGACGACTAAAAACAGCATCTCTAAGCCGATAGTTAATTTTCCCTTTGCCCTGACCAATATTTTCTAATTCCGAGATTACTCTTTTGGTAGCTTGTTTATAATTTAATCCATTTAAGAACTCAGAATTAGCAATTATGGTCAATTCCTTATCTGCAAATGCTTCTTCGGATATATCTATACCTTCAAAAATATTAGGAATAGGGATACTAAAATGCCTTGCGAAATCATAATCGCGCTGGTCGCCACTTGGTACAGACATAACCGCTCCGGTTCCGTAGCCGGCTAAAACATAATCCCCAATCCAAATTGGTATTGATTCCTTAGAAAAAGGATGTTCCGCAAACGCGCCTGTAAATACACCTGTAATAGTTTTTACATCTGCCAACCTATCTCGTTCTGATCGTTTTGAAGTGATTTGGACGTAGGTCTCAACTTCCTTTTTCTGTTCTTCTGTGGTTATTTTTGATACCAATTCATGCTCCGGAGCAAGAGTCATAAAACTAACCCCGAAAATTGTATCGGGCCGGGTTGTGAATACCTCAATGGGGTGGGAGATATTGTTATTAGCTGAAGGTATTGTATTAAAAGTAACCGAAGCGCCTACTGACCTGCCAATCCAATTTGCCTGGGCGTCTTTCAGAGACTGGGGCCAATCCACTTTCTGTAAATCGTCGAGCAGGCGTTGTGCATACGCCGTAATACGCATGCTCCATTGGGTCATTTTTTTTCGTAGCACAGGATGTCCTCCACGTTCAGAAACTCCGTTCACAATCTCATCATTTGCAAGAACAGTTCCAAGGGCAGGGCACCAATTAACCTCCGTATCTGCTAAGTAAGTCAATCTGTACTTTAATAATAATTCTTCCTGTTTTTTTGAATTCAGCCCATTCCATTCTGAGGCGGTAAATAAAGGGGTATCTTCGTCACAGGATGCGTTGATATTGGTATTCCCTTCTTTCCTGAAAATTTCTATTAGCTTTTCTATTTCTTCAGCTTTATCCTTGCTTTTATTGTACCAGGAATTAAAAAGTTGAATAAATATCCATTGTGTCCATTTGTAATAATTTGGGTCAGAAGTACGAACTTCCCTCTGCCAGTCAAATGAGAATCCTAGTTTATCGAGTTGCTCTCTGTATCTGGCTATATTGGTCTCCGTGGTAATAGATGGGTGTTGTCCTGTTTGTATGGCGTATTGTTCCGCCGGAAGTCCAAAAGAATCATAGCCCATCGGATGTAAAACATTAAATCCTTTATGTCTTTTGTAACGGGCATAAATATCACTGGCTATATAACCTAAAGGGTGTCCAACATGAAGACCGGCCCCAGATGGATAGGGAAACATATCCAGAACGTAATACTTCTCCTTCTCTGAGCCATTAATCGCTTTAAATGTACTTTTATGCGCCCAATATCTTTGCCATTTAGCTTCAATCTCCCGAAAATTATAGCTCATATTTTTTGTTTATAACCGATACCGCGTAAAAATAAGTTTATTCAATTTACTTTCCTATTTTTACGTATTCATATCCTACTATGAGCAAATCTTTTGAACGCTATCAAAAACGCAAATTGATCTCTTCCTACTTTTCAGTAGTTTTGAGTATTGGGCTTGTACTTTTTTTATTGGGTGTTTTTGGACTTCTAGTGCTAAATACCAAAAAATTAGCAGATCATTTTAAAGAACAAATTAAAATATCTGTTTTCTTAAAGGACAATGCCAAAGAGGTTGAAGTTGATCAATTGCAGAAAAGTCTGGTAATGTCAGAGTATACTAAATCTGCTGTCTATGTCCCCAAAGAAGAGGCTGCTGAGCTGCACAGCGCGGAAATTGGTGAAAACTTCCTGGACTTTTTAGGCTACAATCCTCTTAAAAATTCAATTGATGTGGCATTAAAAGCAGATTTTGTGTCCACAGTACAAGTAGAGGAAATTGCATCAGAATTGGCTAAAAAAGATTATGTAGAAGAGGTAAGTTATGATAAGCCCCTTATTGCGCTGCTTACAGATAATGTAAAAAAGATTTCCTTCTGGATATTAATAGCCAGTGCCGTTTTTACGCTTATAGCTGTTTTATTAATCAATAGTTCTATCCGCTTATCCATATATTCTAAACGTTTTATTATAAAAACAATGCAAATGGTTGGCGCTACAAAAAGGTTTATCAGAAGACCTTTTATTTGGACAAATATTAAATTAGGAATGCTGGGTTCATTATTAGCACTTATGGCATTGGGAATTGTTCTCTATTATATTGACAAGAATTTTCCAGAATTAAACCTTTTACAAGACTTTATGATATTGAGTATCCTATTTGTTGGTGTTTTTGTATTAGGTGTACTTATTTCATTAATAAGTACTTATTTTGCAACCCAACGCTTTCTTAATCTCAGAACAGATGATTTATATTATTAAATTTGCAACATGAGTCAAAAGCAAAAAAATAAGCAAAGTCAGGTTCCAAAGCCTGAATTTATCTTCCAGAGAAGAAACTATCTCTTTATGTTTATAGGACTTGCCTGTATGGCTCTTGGATTTATTTTAATGAGCGGAGGAGGAAGTGATGACCCTAATGTGTTTAATCCCGATATATATAGCTTCAGAAGAATTCGATTGGCGCCAACATTGGTCCTAATAGGTTTGGGGATCGAAATATATGCCATTTTATTAAATCCTCATAAGAAGAAAAACAATTAATTGGAAATCATAGATGCAATTATCCTAGGCATAGTCCAGGGATTAACAGAATTTTTACCTGTTTCATCCAGTGGTCATCTGGAATTGGGAAAGGCAATTTTAGGAGATAACTCTATCCCGGAAGAAAGCTTATTGTTCACTGTGGTGCTGCATTTTGCCACAGCGCTAAGTACACTTGTGGTCTTTAGGCAAGACGTATGGGAAATTATCAAGGGATTAATTCAATTTAAGTGGAATGAGGAAACCCGTTTTTCTTTAAAGATTCTTATATCTATGATCCCTGCCGCATTTTTGGGACTGCTGTTTGAAGAGCAGATGGAAGGTTTTTTTGGTGGAAATATAGCATTTGTTGGCTATATGCTTCTTATTACGGCGCTACTACTATACCTCGCGGATAAGGCTAAAGAAACTCAGAAAAAAGTAACATATTTAAATTCCTTTATCATAGGAGTTTCCCAGGCAATTGCCATATTACCAGGCATTTCCAGGAGTGGGGCTACAATATCCACCTCCGTGTTGTTGGGTGTAGATAAGACTAAAGCAGCCCGGTTTTCATTTTTAATGGTTGTACCCCTTATAATAGGTAAAATGGCCAAAGATATTATTGGTGGAGAACTCCAATTTCAAAGTGAGCAAACTATTGCTATGGGCGCAGGTTTTATAGCTGCTTTCATAGCAGGTTTAGTGGCATGTACCTGGATGATTCAACTGGTAAAAAAAAGTAAATTAAGTTACTTTGCTATTTACTGTTTTATGGTTGGATGTATTGCCATAGGCTTTGGTCTTTGGGGTTAAATCCTTAATTATGTATCTTTTCTTTTAATTTATTGACTTGAAAACCAAAGAAGATTTTTTGAATGGGCAACTTATTCTAATTGATAAGCCTCTAGAATGGTCATCCTTTCAGGCTGTTAATGCGGTAAAATGGGCGATTAGAAAAAGATACCAATTAAAAAAAATTAAAGTTGGTCATGCCGGAACTTTGGACCCCCTGGCCAGTGGGCTTTTATTAATTTGTGCAGGGAAATTCACTAAGCGGATTCATGAATTTCAAGGTATGCCAAAAGAGTATGAGGGCACCATAACCTTAGGTAGTTCTACCCCTTCTTACGACCTGGAGACAGAAATGGATAACGTATATCCAATAAATCATATCACTCATGAACTTATACACAATACAAAAGCTTTATTCCTTGGGAAGATCGCTCAAAAACCTCCTATTTTTTCAGCTTTGAAAAAAGATGGAAAGCGTATGTATGAATATGCAAGGGAAGGGAAGGAATTGGAGATAAAAGCCCGGTTTATTGAAGTTTTGGAATTTGAGATCTTAGATATTAATCTGCCCGAATTACGATTCAGGATAAAATGTAGTAAAGGCACATATATTAGGTCTATCGCGCATGATTTTGGAAAAGCATTGAATTCAGGAGGCCACTTATCATCCCTTAGAAGAACCAAAATAGGGGATTATAACGTAAATAAGGCGGTGACACCAGCAGATTTTAAAGAAATGATGAATGTTTAACAGCTTTAAAATAAACTTTTGAATGAAATATATTGTTAAAAAGTAGGTTATAGAAATATGGACCTGAATCGAAGTCAGCTTTCTCTTTTAATTACCTTCTTCTCTCTTTCTATAGTGATATTGTTACTTTTTAATATTCACCTGGGAACTAAGGAACAGGAAGAGTATATTATTGAACTAAGCTTGGCCGATGAGGAGCTTGAAAAAATAATCGAAGAGATAGAAAGGCAGGAAGAGATGGAAAGGTTAGATCCCATAAAAAGTCATATGGCTTTTAACGAAACAGCCAAATCCAGCTTGGAAGAACCGGAACCTCTAAAAACACTTGAAGAAATATTAGAAGAAAAAGAAGCATCAATGAATGAAGATGAATTCAAAGAATTTTTGAATTCAGATTCCGGATATGCAGCAAGCCTTAAGGATCTCGTGAATAAAAGAGAGGAAAAAAAGCAACAACTTGAGGAAGCTGAAGCAAATAAAAAAGAATTCACAAATCGCCTAGAAAAGAGGAAAACTTCGATTTCATATTCGTTAGTTGACCGCTCTAATTATTTGCTTCCCCCTCCTATATATACTTGTATTGAGGGAGGTAGAGTTGTGGTGAATATTGAAGTAGATGCTTCAGGCAATGTAGTTGACGCCAATTTTAATGCAAAAAGCTCTAATACATCCAATGGCTGCCTTGTGGAAAACGCTATTTCCTATGCCCTAAAGGCAAAATTTAGTTCAGCCTCTAGAGTTACACAAAAAGGAACTATAACCTACCTATTTCAAAGTAAGTAATTCCATTAGATAAGCCAGGATATTTTGCCCTTTGTCTTTATTATACCAAAGCTGTAAATCTTGCTTAAATTCTGGTGATAGTTCCCCGTTTTCTTTTTTATAAACTTCAACCATTTTAACTGCCTTTGTGGGTCTTGGACCCCAGGAATTCATAACTTCCTTACTTTGTTCATCAACCATAATGAGTTTGGGAATAGACAAGGTTTCATTTGTTTTAAAAAGATCTATAAGCTCAGGGTTTTCATCTCGCAATGCAGCTTTGAAAGTGATTTTAGCAGATAATTCTGCTATTTTATTCATTACAGGCATTGAAGGAGCCATAAAACTGGTTTCTCCCATGCCCTAGCTATCAATGTCTTCTCTATGATATTTTCCTCCATATTTTTCATAGGCACTTTGTCGGGTAAGGCATTAAAAACATACAATTACGATCTTAATACGCCTTACCAGAAATAAGAACTGATCATGATCTTTAAATTGTTCTTTTTTTGATCATCCCACCTTTGGTATCATTTATACTATTCATAACCACAAAAGCTTTTGGGTCTATTTTGGCCAACTCGTTATTGAGCTTACTTATTTCCAGCCTGGTGATAACGGTATAAATTACCTCGTATTTATTGTAACTCCCATTTTTACTATATCCCCCTTTGGCATCGTAAATAGTAAGACCTCTTCCTAATTTCTCCGTAATCATAACTCTAATTTTTTCACTATTTTCTGAAATAATGGTAACGCCAGTGTATTCTTCTATTCCATCCACCACAAAATCCAATGTTTTTGATGCAGCCAAATAAGTAAGCATGGAATACAATGCGGCTTCAATGGAAAGCATGTACGCCGCAGCCAAAAATATAATAACATTAATTATGATGATAATGTCTCCGATTTTTGGGCCAAACCTCTTACTAAGATAAATGGCCAAAACTTCGGTCCCATCTAAAACACCTCCTCCTCTTATGGAAAGTCCGATTCCCGCTCCTAGAAAGAACCCACCAAAAACAGCGACAAGTAGTTTATCCTGAGTAATTTCCGGAAATTCTATCAGGGCTAGCGTAAGTGCCAGGCCTAATATTGCCGAAGTGGCTTTGAATGCAAAACTTCTGCCAATCAGTCTTAATCCAAGAATCAAGAAAGGAATATTTACTAAAATGATCAAGACATACAACGGTAAGTTTGATGTCTCAGTAATTAATAAAGAAATTCCTGTAACACCCCCATCAATAAATCTATTTGGCAGTAAGAAACTTTCTAAGCCAAAGGCCGCCGAAAAAATTCCAATGGTTATAAAGAATATATCTTTCAACCATATTTTGGATAAAGTAGACTTATTTTGTTCTTCCTTCATAGATTATAAATTTTCCGGATTTATGGCAAGGCTTCTAAAAAGCTTCGCCTTTTCAGTTAAGTATTTATTCTGCACTTCATTCTGTTTAAGTTCAGAATCTATTAGTCTACTTTCCCTACTAATTATCAAAAACAAGGAACTTTCTCCAAAATCGAATTTTCTTTCTTCTGCTGCTAAAAGTTTATTATAGTCACTAACAATATCCTCTATCAGTGAATTCTGTGTCTGATAGGAATCCAAAGCATTATAGACTGCAAAAACTTTATTTTGAATTTCGATTTCAGCATTGTCCAATTCAAATTGAGTATCGTTTAATTTAAACTTTGCTAATTTTAAATCGCCTCTTTCTTTTCTTAAAAATAATGGGAATAGGAAGTTAACACCTCCTTTATATTGTTGTGAATCATAAGAATTCAGAGTTCCGGGGGTTTCTGTAAGAAAGTTATACTCGATATCAATTCTCGGTAATAGTTTATTGGCTTTTAATCTCTTATCTACCTCCAGGCCAGCCAATTTAAACCCCAAAGACTTAATCTTAGGGTGATTTTCCAATGAAAAACTATCCAAAGGTTTTCCCATGATTTCCAGCGTAATATCCACTTCCCTGTTTATATCGATATTTGGAATGACATTTGGCTGCAACTCTATTGGAATATTATTCTCCATCCACAAAAAATTCGAAAGCTCCAAAGTCTTATTGGTAAGCTCAACCATGGCTTGTTCGAGACGAAGTTGCCTATCCTGAAATGCAATTTTGGCTTCCACAACATCTATTGATGCGATATCACCCGCTTCTGCACTGCGCTTAATTCCTTCCAATCTGGAACTGGCATTATCAACAAAATTCTCATAAACCGTTTTGTTTCTGTATGCCTGCAACCAATCAAAATATGCGACTGACGCTTTAAAAAGAATCTCATTAACAAATAAATCTCTATCTGCCAGAGTCTGTTCTTTTAAATATTTGGCACGTTTTAAGGTTGCCATTCTTTCATTGATCCATATACCTTGAAGCACAGAAACAGAGATACCGGCACTAAACAATCCGCCCTCTGGCAATGATTCATCTGGATTTATAAACTCTCCTTCATTTTGTTCAAAGGTGCCTTTAAGTTCGATACCATACCAAGTAGGGACTTTGAAGGTAGCATTAAAACGGTCATAATACTCAACACCCTTAAACTGTTTTCTTTCGTAATCTACTTCAATTTTTGGATCAAATCCTCCTCTTGAGCGCATTAGATTTGCTTGCCCAATACCGATTTGTAATTCAGCCTGACGAGCAATAGGATGATATTTTTTTACATATCCTAGGAACTCGTAAAAGCTTAAAACGAGGGTGTCGTTCCCCTGAGCGTTTAATGAAAGTGAAACGAAAAGAATAAGTAAAAACCAATGCTTTTTCATATTACTTTTTCTCAGATTTAGACATATCCCCCTTTGGCTGATAATAATTTGGTGGAAATCCGTTAAGCTGTCTCCATAACTCGAACCATATAGGCACATCTTCCAGTAAAGCGATCGTATAAGCACCGGAACCCACACGTATATCTTTTGGCCAAGGGTTATCCGCAGGGTCAGGGGCAAGTAAAATTCTGTACTTCCCATTATCGCTAATGAAAGTCTCTATTGCTACAACCTTACCGCCATAAGTCCCATAAGAAATATTGGGCCATCCGCTAAAAACAATTGCCGGCCAGCCATCAAACTGTATTCGAACTTCTTCACCTAAATGCATTAATGGAAGGTCTATTGGTTCAATAAAAGTCTCAACCGCCATATCATAATCCGAGGGCATTATACCTACCAAAGGGTCTCCTTCTTTAAATGTTTCGCCAACACCTGCCACAATTGCTTTATTTATGAATCCATTCTGAGGTGCTTTTATATAATACATATCACTCCTCATACTATAATTAGTAAATTCATTTTCTAATTTTGTTACTTGTGCCTCAGAATCATATTGATTGGATTGTGCGGTAAACATATCACTTTGAGCTTTGGAAATTTTATCTGTAAATTCGGCATTCACACGACTCGTTTCTACCTTAGCATTGATAACCTCATTTTTAGCAGAGAGTAATTTATTTTCCTGAGAGATTAGTTTAGCCCGGGTTTCCTGAAGTTTCAGTTTTTTTTCTTCAACATCCGTTATTGCTTTTAAGCCTTCGTTTTGCAGCTGCAAAACTCTATTGTACTGTCTTTCAGCAATACTAATATTGGTTTTTGCAGCTTCCAGATCAATACTGTCACTTTGAACCTTTAATTTGGCCTGAATCAATTTATTTTCAGCCTGCTGAAATTTTAAATTTCTTTCATTATTCAAAGCATCAATCTGCTTATTGAGCGCCTTGACCTTTCCTCCATAAGAAACTACAGCATTCGATTTTGCCACTATCTGTTGACCGGTTCGTTTCGCAAGATTAGGATCGAAATACTCATTTTTGATTTCTGAAATAAACAAAATAGTATCTCCTTTTTTTACATAATCTCCTTCCTGAACAAACCATTTCTCTACTCTCCCGGGAATAGGGGACTGAATGGTCTGAGGCCTTTGATCGGGTTTTAAAGTAGTAAGGTAGCCGGTGCCGGAGACATTTTGGGTCCAGGGTAATAATAAAATGAATACCCCTGCAAACGCGAAAATCAA
>CAJQNH010000004.1 GCA_905479615.1 uncultured Eudoraea sp. | reverse complement strand
TACCATTATCGATTTAGACATTTTTTTGTCCGAAACTTGTATCCTATATATGTATTTGCCTGTAGACAAATGCGAAGGTAAATTTTCCCTTATGTTGATTTCGGTAGAACCTTCCGACATAATCTGATTATAAACAGTTCCAACATTTTGTCCCAGGATATTATATAATTGAATATCAACATGAGCAGTAAAAGGCATTTCTAAATAGATATGCGGTGTACTTTTTGTGGGATAAAATGGCTTGTGAACAATGGCTTCCAATAATTCAGGAGTTGGATCTTCTGCAACCGGATCTTCAGGCATTGGAGGCGTTGGCGGTTCATCACTATAAACAATAGGGGGGAATTCCACGCCACTACAATTAAAGCCAAGATCAACCGGCGCATATGGGTGATCCAGTAAATGCTGCTCTACCAAAGGTATTGGGACACACAACCATTCTGCAAGGACCGTGGCATACAGATCCCTAAAGTCCATCGTATATTCAAGATTTCCACGTCCATTAGGACTTTCCAGGGATGGGTGTTCCCCTACAAAGGCACTTCCATTGAGTCCTGAACCGAAAAATAAGGTTGGTGCAGCTTTACCGTGGTCTGTACCGTTTGAACCGTTTTCAAATATTCGTCTTCCGAATTCGGAAAATGTCATACTCAATACCTTTTCATCTTGTTGTGTAAAGGCAATATCTTCATAAAAATTATTGATAGCAATAGATAAATTAGACATCAATCGCTCATGGGCAAGTGGCTGATTTCCGTGAGTATCAAAACCACCCATTGAGATCATGTACACCTTTGTGCCTAAATTACCCTTAATAAGTCTTGCCAAAAGCGCTAATTGTCTTGCAAAACCATTGTCCTGATATTGAACCTGATTTTGTCCTCTTTCATAAGCTTCATGGATAAGTCCGGAATATTCATATGTGGTATTAGCTACTCCTCTTAAGAACTTAAGCTGATCTCCATACATACAGTTATTGAACAAACTGTCATCCAGGCTGTACTGAACTCCGGATTCTGCTATTTCTTCCAACTGATCGATATTTGAAGTAACAAACGCATAGTTGGTTTCTTCACCCTGGAATACCAGACTACCAAAATTTCCAATTTGAATGGCTGCAGGTGCTGCAGGTGGATTTACGAGGTAATCCGGGTAAATATTTTCGAAATAACGACCCATCCAACCTGTATTCAGGCCATCGAAACCGGTAGTTGTCAAATCGGTATTCGCATAAATATCAGATCCTGTAAAGTGAGATAAACTTTGATTTTCGTACCCTACCCCATGAACCGCTTTCACTTGCCCGGCACCCCACATGGGTTCCAGGGAATTCATATACGTAGGGATTCCAAACTCATCTGTAAGTTTAAGAATCTTACTTTCCGGAATATAGATATTAGGTCTTGCGTTTGCGTAGGTATCGTATTGCTCAATAGGGATCACTGTGCTCAATCCGTCATTACCCCCTGAAAGGCGTATTAGGATCAGTATACTGTCTGTGTCGGCATTGGCAATAGCCGCGGTCAGTGGGGACGGTGCAGATGCGGACAGCATATTACTGCCGAGCATCATAGAACCAGACCCGGCAATGCCCAACGCCTGTAAAAAGGATCGACGGCTCCAATACTTATGTTCCTCGTCGTGTCCGTTGTTGTTTTTTATATTTATAGGTAAATGATTATTACACATAGTCGTAGGATTTATTTTAGTTGAAACTCGGGTTGTCTGGATAAATGCATAAGCAATAAGAATACTTGCGAAGGTACTTCCGGGCTAACGGAAAGCATCCATAACCCAAGTCCGCCAGGAATATAATCCGGACCGTAATAGTTTTCCGGGACATCTTCAATTTTGAAAACATCCATTGCATTTTCAAAATCCTGGGGTGTAAGCAATCCTTTTGGTGTAATTTTATCAACTATGGCGCTCACCACAGTTTCGGGATTACTTGTGTTGCTATTAGCACCACCAACGGCATCCATTGCAAGGGTGCGGAACTGCTGGGGGTTATTCTGGTAAAACATTTCCAGATATACTTCAGCAGAGAGCCATCGCCCTATCATAAAGTTGGTGTTAATCCATGTCCTGTTTCTTTGCCATCCGGCAACATCCACAGGATCAAAAAGTTCCTGTCCTAAAAGTCGGCTTGTATCAATCACATTAAGTAAAGTTCCATTGTCATACGCGAAATTGGTTTCGTTGATTAGATTAAGGTAAATATCAAACGGACTCTTTATAATGACTCCTATTGCTTTATCATCAAAAAAGTGCTGACTTGAGAAAAGTTGTGTAAGTACGGGGGCAATTTCAAAGTTATTGGAAACAAAAGTGCTTGCCATACCTGAAATTATTGTCTGTGCATTACCGGCATCATCCCTGGAATCGGGGTGAACAAGATATTCGTACAATTTTTCACATATAAAGCCGGCTATTTCATTTGGCCTTTGTTGGAAAAGGATAGTTATAACATCATCATAACCCCAATTGCCAGTCTGACCTAGAATAGTTTTAGGGCCGGCATCAAATCGGGTAGGATCAAAAAGGACCTGTTCACAACCTATTTCACCTCTTTCAACATAACCGGTAAGCGCCTTTGCTGTTTCAATAATGTCCTGTTCGGTGTAACCGTTTCCTTCACCCAATGTAAAAAGCTCATACAATTCCCTTGCATAATTTTCATTGGGATTGTTACCATTGTTATAAACACCATCCAGATAATATAGCATGGCGCTGGTAAGACCCATCTCACTAATAAAGGTTCTGAAATTACCTATGGCGTTTCGCTGAAGACAATTCACATAATAATAAAGGAATGAATTACAATCATAAACGTCCAATTCTGTAACCAAATGGTTGCTCCAGAAAAAGCTTAGCCGCTCCCTGAGATTGTTATTCAGCAAGCCACTGGTGTAGCTTATCCGCCATTCCTCTGTTTGGGCACGTCTAACTTGTCTTGCCGCATCATCGTCTGCCGGATAGTTGTTGTTGTTCCAATCGGCCCATGCAGGTGCAGGAGTGGGTGCCATATTGACGGCTTCATTGATCAAACTATTTACCAAGGTGCCGGCTGTTTGGCCAACCGCCTGGTTGATAGTCTGTACTGAGGCACTAAAACCCATTCTTCTGTACAAATGCGCCGCCCTATATTTATCCAAGGGTGTTGTGTACGGCGCTAATGTAGAGGTATTACAATTAACGAAGTATTCCATAGTTTTTTAGGCTTTAAGAACGTTCATGTGTTTAGGGGCAAATTCTTAACGCTTAAACTTAATGGATAGTATTGTGATCCAAGTATTTTCGATATTCTGCAATGAAATTACAATCTTCTTGTTTAAATTGAGGATGAATTGCCAATGTTTTCGACCAACTGCAACATTTTTTAGGAAATTGAAAATTTTATGGGGGTGCATAATGAATTTGGCAAGGAAGGTGAAGAAATAGCCACAGCTTATTTAGTAAACAAAGGTTACCTTATTCTATGTCGCAATTACCGCTATTTAAAAGCTGAAATTGACATTATTGCTCAAAAGGGTAATACAATAGCAATAATTGAAGTGAAGTCGAGAAGCTCTGTATATTTTGAAAATATTGCTGAAACGGTAAGCAAAAAGAAAATAGGCTTGCTGGTAACTGCTGCTGATTATTATATAAACATAAATGAAATTGAGAGGGAGGTAAGGTTTGATATCATTACTATCCTTAAAAAAAAGGACAAATTTCTTATAGAGCACCTGGAGGATGCTTTCTATCATTTTTAAAAATTTGTTTTATTTATAACATTATGTTATTTTCGAGCCAATTCTTAAGATATGAAAACAATCTCGTCTGTTGTAGAACATTACATCAAAAAGAAACCATTTTTACAAAGTGCTCTAGCCCAGGGAATTATTAACCTGACTTCTCTATCGCGACTTATCAAACCAGAAATTCAGGAAGAATTGGGGAAAGATATACGCAATGGGGCTATAGTTATGGCACTTAAGCGTTTGTCTGATGATCTTGAATTCAGAGCGACCCACAAAATAATAAAAGTCTTAAAAAATATTGGTGAAATTACAGTACGCTCATCACTAACAGATTTTACTTTTCTGGTATCCGATTCCATTTTAGAAAACCAAACTGAACTCCTGGAAGAGGTGAATAAAAATAAAGATGTCTTTTACACTTCTTCAAGAGGAGTAAATGAGCTCAATATAGTGGTAAGTAATAGTTTGGATAGCATAATAGAAGAGTTGTTTAAGGAAGAAAAGTGTACACAAAAAGCAGAAAACCTGTCTTCCATTACTGTAAAACTCCCGGCAGAGAATGTTTCTGTTCCGGGGATTTACTATTTCATTTTTCAGCGATTGGCTTGGGAGGGTATCGTCCTGTACGAAGTTATTTCTACAACCAATGAGTTCACTATCATTGTAAATGATGAACAGGTAGATATTGCATTCAAAACTATAAAGGATTTAAAATCTTTGTAAAGCTGCTACATTAAGTTAATTTGGATCAGCCTTTAAGGGACCATATACAGCATCCCGGAAACTTTTATGCAGACCTATTTGGTCATAAGGAAATAACTGAACAAATAAGACGGCTGTAAGTTCATTTACTGGATCTATCCAGAATAGTGTACTCGCAGCGCCATCCCAAAAAAATTCACCTACTACGCCATTGTTTTCTTCCTTAGATACAGGAGGGCGCAATCGCACCGCAAAATCAATACCAAATCCTACCTGGCCCTTGCTTGGTAGAAAGGATCGCATTTCAACACTATCTGCCAAATGGTTGGTGGACATTAATTTGACAGTTTCAGGTTTTAAAATGACTACAGAATCTAATGTTCCTTCATGCATCATCATGCGGGCAAATCGCATATAATTGTCTAGTGTTGAGGTAAGACCAGATCCGCCACGGGTTAAAGGCCAATGATTAAAATAATCGGATTTTGCTTCCTCATCGGGTAGTTGGTTGAGTACGCCGTTGTCATTTTGTAAATACATGGCTGAAAAGCGATCACGGTCATTTTCAGGCACATAATAACGCGTCTCTTTCATCGCTAGTGGATCCAGAACATTTTCCCTTACATATTCGCCATATGGCTTCCCGGAAATCCGTTCAACCAAAAAGGCCTGAACATCTACACACGGGCCATATTCCCATTGTTCACCCGGATGAAAATATAGTGGTGTTTCACCCATTTTTTGCGCCATTTCTACCAGGGTATTGTTCCTGTTTAATGCATCGGCTTCCTTTATCAGTTTTCCCAAACCGGGAATGTCGGCGTTTCTTCCAAATCCCGCAGTATGCCGGGTAAGGTCGCGGATAGTCATGGAACGATTCGGGTCAGTCAGAACCGGATTACCCGAAGCATCTTCACCCTCATAGACTTTTATGTTCGCAAATTCCGGTGCGTATTTGGAAATGGGGTCGTCTAACTCAAAGGCGCCGTCATCATACAAGGTCATAAGGGCTGTTCCGGTTATTGGTTTTGTCATTGAATATATCTGTACAATAGTATTGCGGGCCATGGGTTTTTTCGCCTCACGATCGGCATAGCCGAAGGCATTGTAATACACTTCCTTGTCTTTTTCATAGATGAGTGCGGAAACCCCGGCGATATTCCCGGAATCAACAAAACTTTTTAGTGTAGAGTCAATTCTTTGAACAACCAATTCATCAATTACAACTGGAGCATTTTCAGATTCGTCAGGAGCGTTTTTAGATTCTTTACACGCAATACCAATTAGCAGGAAACCTGCAATAAAAATCTTTAATCTATTCATTATTGATTCATTTTTGTTTACAAAGGGTAAACCATATCGTGATTCGATTCTATCATCTATAAATTCATATTCGGCCAGTAGATTTTTAGCAACAAATCTATGGCGGATATAAAGGAGACATTCTTACATTTCCCAGCCTTGTCTATAGGTCCTTCCTACAAATTGGTTTGCCTTTTCAAGGTTAGTTATTTTCATGTTTTCTCCATCCCATAATAACTTTTTACGCGCAAAAAATTCCATTTTCCCTTCACTGTTCTCTTTTCTCAGCATATAGCTGCGAATGGCAAGATTACCCATTAAGACGGTCTCTGTCATTGGACCGGCATAATCAAAAGAAGAAGTCAGGGCCAGGTGTTCAGTGCTATTAAAACCGGCTTTACAAGCATCTACCCATTTGCGCTGATGGCCGTATTCAGGCTCCTCATTCTCTTCTGATTCAGGGCCAAAATCTGTGGTTCCATCATTTAGATAGAGTTTAGGCGTTAATGGAGAACTATCATTTATATTAGTAGAGATAATACCGTTTTCTCCTATTATAAGCACACCATTATAGCTTCCCGGACCTCCAATATCACTATCTGCAGGAATTATTTCCGGATGCGACGGTCTTATCCCGCCGTCGCTCCAGGTCAGTTCAATTGGCGATTTACTTTTTTCTGTCTCCTCAAAATGTAGAGTTATAAATGAAGATGGAGGACAACCTTCCGGGTGATAATCGGCGTTCCACATTTGAGAGTAAACTGTCCCGGCACTGCATTCTGCATCCGTAGGATATTTAAGTCCCAGGGTCCTGAAAGGGATATCGATTAGATGGCAACCCACATCCCCTAGCGCTCCGGTCCCATAGTCCCACCAACCCCTCCAATTAAAGGGATGCAAATTCGGGGTGTAGGCTCTGTATTCGGCAGGTCCCAGCCATAGGTCCCAATTTAAATCTTTGGGCTTTAAGTTTTCATCGGGTTCCGGCATGGCATAACCTTGTGGCCATACGGGACGATTTGTCCAAACCTGCACCTTTGAAATTTGTCCAAGCACATCAGAGTCTACCCACTTTTGAACCATTCCTAAAAGCGGGTTGGATCCTCCCTGGTTACCCATCTGACTTACAATTTTATTTTTTCTTGCCATCTCGGTAAGCATTCGCGCTTCCCGGATATTATGGGTTAATGGTTTTTGAACATACACATGTTTGCCTCTTTCCATGGCAAATGCGGCGGCCGGGCCATGAAGATGATCCGGTGTGGAAATGGTAACAGCATCAATATCTTTTTCCTTATCCAGCATCACCCTGAAATCCTCATATAATTTTGCTTTAGGAAATTTTTCAACAGAAGCTGAAGCAGATCCTGAGAAATCTACATCGCAAAGTGCAACTACTCTTTCACGTCCATTAACGGTTGCATTCAGAATATCACTTTTTCCTTTTCCACCGGCACCGATTGCTGCCAAATTTAGCTGATCACTGGGGGCAGTAAATCCAATACCACCAAGTACATGTCTGGGTACAATAAAAATTGAGGAAGCAACAGCTCCTTTTTTAATAAATGATCTTCTGGATGTTGAATAGGTTTTTTTTTGTTTACTCATGATTCTTAGTTAATAGTTGTACCGTCAGAATTTCATTAAAACAAACATTTTCCCTTACGCCTGCAGGTAGGTTTTTAAACCGTCCGGATTGGCATGAACAGATGTTTATTACCTGCATGGTATCTGATCAGATAAAGATAATGAAATACCGTTAAGCTAACGCAAGTAGTTTTTCATATTCAAAAAAATAAAATGGGGTAAGAGATTTTAAGATAAAAATCTTCGGGGAATTGAACTAAACGTTTTTGAAGTGAAAAACAGAAATCTATTAAATAGTTATCTTCTGTTTTTTTGACAATGGCTGAAGTACTTCCAGCGCTTTATTTACAGATTTAATATGATCGAAAATTAAAAGTAGCCTAAGCCCGTTTCGGGTTTGTTTTTCTTTGAGCTTACATGTTTCATTATGCTGTTGCGCATAGGAAAGGACTTTTGAAAATTCCGGGCTTTGGAAAAAGGCAGACTGCTGATCTGAAATAAAGTACCCCAATAGTTTTCCTTTTTTTAAAACTACTTTTTCCAATCCGATACCTGTGGCAATCCACTTGATTCGTACCGAGTTTAGCAAATCCTCAACCTGTGTTGGATACGAACCAAATCTGTCAATAAGGCGAGACTCGAATTTTTGAAGTTCTTCATCAGTTTTAAGCGTGTTTAATTCGGTGTAAAGGTTTAATCGTTCTGTGGTGTTGTTAATATAATCATCGGGGAATAGCAATTCAAAATCTGAATCTAACTGTGTCTCTTTTACAAATACTTTTTCCTTTCCTTCAGTTTCCTCATAAAGGTCCTTGAATTCATTTTCTTTTAATTCATCAATAGCTTCAGACAATATTTTCTGATAGGTTTCAAAGCCAATCTCGTTTATAAAACCACTTTGTTCACCTCCTAACAGATCTCCCGCACCCCGAATTTCAAGGTCTTTCATTGCTATGTTAAAACCGCTTCCCAATGCGGTATACTCTTCCAGTGCCTGAATTCGTTTTCTGGCATCGGGAGTCATTACCTCATACGGAGGTGTAATGAAATAACAAAAAGCCTTCTTATTACTTCGGCCGACACGTCCCCTCATCTGATGCAGATCACTTAACCCAAAATTATTTGCATTATTTATAAAGATGGTATTTGCATTTGTTACGTCCAAACCACTTTCCACAATGGTAGTAGAGACCAACACATCAAATTCTCCATTCATAAATGCCAGCATCAAAGTTTCCAGTTTCCTGCCCTCCATTTGGCCATGGCCTATGCCTACTTTTGCATCAGGCACCAACCGCTGTATCATTCCGGCAACTTCTTTAATGTTTTCTATTCTGTTGTGAATAAAAAATATTTGCCCGCCCCTTTGAATTTCATAGGATATGGCATCACGTATTATTTCTTCACTAAATTGTGTCACATGACTTTCTATGGGGTATCTGTTTGGTGGTGGTGTGTTTATCACAGATAAATCCCTAGCTGCCATTAAACTAAATTGCAGCGTTCTTGGAATTGGAGTAGCGGTAAGCGTAAGAACATCTACATTTTCTTTAATTGATTTTAATTTATCTTTTACAGCAACGCCGAATTTTTGTTCTTCGTCAACTATGAGCAATCCCAGGTCTTTAAACTGAACATTTTTGCTGGCTAATTGATGTGTGCCTATAATGATATCTATTTTGCCTGATTGTAATTCATCAAGGATTATGCGCTTCTCTTTTGCTGTTCTAAAACGGTTAAGATAATCTACTTTAACCGGCATTTCTTTCAATCGTTTAGAGAATGTCCTGTGGTGTTGAAAGGCCAGGATAGTGGTAGGCACCAGGACCGCCACTTGTTTTCCATTTTCTGCCGCCTTGAATGCCGCCCTTATTGCAACTTCTGTTTTTCCAAATCCAACATCGCCGCAAACCAGCCTATCCATAGGTCTTTCACTTTCCATGTCTTTTTTGATGTCTGCTGTAGCAGTTCCTTGATCCGGGGTGTCCTCATAAATAAAAGAAGCTTCCAGTTCCAGTTGCAAGTAGCTGTCTGGTGCGTATTGGAACCCTTTATCCAGCCTTCTTTTGGCATAGACTTTAATAAGATCAAATGCTATTTTTTTTACCCTCGACTTGGTCTTTTGCTTAAGTTTTTTCCAGGCAGCAGATCCTAATTTGTAAATTTTAGGGACAGCTCCATCCTTTCCATTGTATTTTGAGATCTTGTGTAGTGAATGAATACTGACATAAAGGATGTCGCGCTCACCATACATTAATTTAATGGCCTCCTGTTTTTTGCCTTCCACGTCAATTTTTTGAAGCCCTCCAAATTTGCCTATCCCATGGTCTATATGGGTAACATAGTCGCCTATTTCTAATTTGTTAAGATCTTTTAGAGTAATGGCCTGTTTTTTGGCATAACCATTTCGCAAATGAAATTTGTGATAGCGTTCAAAAATTTGATGGTCCGTGTAACATGCAACCTTCAGATCATGGTCTATAAAGCCTTGATATAACGGAAATACTTTGGTTTTATAATGCACATTTTCATCTACTTCATCAAAGATGTCATGGAACCTTTTAGTTTGTACTTCCGAGGAACAGAAAATGTAATTTTCATAACCCTGGCGGTTGTTCTCATTGAGATTTGTGATAAGCAAATCAAATTTCTTGTTGAAGGAAGGCTGAGGTGTCGTATTAAAGTCTATACTCTCAGAATTTGGTGTCGTATCAAAACCACCTAAAGTAGCGTAGGTAAAACTTGTTAATTGCTCTTTAAGCAAGTTGGAATTGGTAAACAATTCTTCTGGTTTCGATTGTTTTATGTCAGAATTAAGTTCTCCAAATGCCTTTTGCGCTTTTTCAAAAAACAGATCAACCCTGTTATAAGTTAATTCCGGGTTTTTAAGGAATATGACAGTGTCCGGACTAATGTATTTCAGGAAACTTTCACGACTTTCACTGAGGTGTTTATTTTCTACATTGGGAATTATTCTAATCCTGTTAACCTTGTCGGTAGATAATTGAGTTTCTACGTCAAAAGTCCGCATACTCTCTACTTCATCTCCAAAAAATTCTATTCTGTAAGGTTCATCATGTGAAAAGGAAAAGACATCCAGAATACCACCCCGTACAGAAAATTCACCGGGCTCAGTTACAAAATCGACCCGTTTGAAATGATACTCAAATAGGACTTCGTTCAGAAAGTCTAATGAAAGCGCATCAGACGTGTTTATTTTCAGAGTGTTTTTAGTCAGTTCTTTTCTGGTGACTACTTTTTCAAAAAGGGCGTCAGGATAGGTAATGATAACCGCAGGTTTTTTTCGGGAGTTTATGCGGTTCAAAACTTCTGCCCTTAGCAATACATTAGCATTATCAGTTTCGTCTATTTGGTATGGTCTTCTGTAACTTCCCGGATAGAACAGCACATCATTTTCACCTATGAGTTGCTCCAGATCGTTAAGTACGTATGCGGCTTCTTCTTTATCATTCAAAACCAATAGAAAAGGCCGATCTGTTTTAGTAAAGATCGCGGAGGCCACAAAAGAAAAAGAGGATCCGCTAAGGCCATTTAAAGTAACATTGGGCTGGTTTTGGGCAATAAAATCCTGCAGTTTCCTGAGTTGAGGAGACTGTGTATACAGTTGCTGCAATGAAGATTTGGTCAACCGTTGAATTTTGTGCAAATATAATTGCTGAATGTATGGCAGACCAAGGTTTGGATCAAATTTTTATAATATTGTCATCCGCAATGGCAAAAACCTCGTCTTTCGCTGTCTTCTTCAAGGTGTAAGTTCCCGTAAACTTGCCAAATGCAGGGAGGATTAATTGATCTTCTGTCTTGAAAAAACAAGGAAGGCGTAGTGATTGTTTACCTCTTCCTCTAAGTTTAATTGCCGGATGAATGTGACCAGAAAAATTAAAATACCCCTGGCGCTCTTCCGGATGATGAGTGAGCAGAAATTTTTCTGAGGTTAACTCTGACACTACCTCAATTCCTATTTGCTCATATCTCAGAGGTGAAATTATATCGTGATTCCCCCTGACTAAAATAAATTTTAGCTCAGAATTCTCGACCCATTTTTCAAAGAGTTCCCATTCCCGGTTTAATGAGGAATGGAACAAATCGCCTAAAAAACAAACCACTTTTGGATTGAAAAAAGCGATAGTTGTATCGAGTAAATCAAAATTTTTGTAAAGTGCGCTCTGAGGTACTGCTGCACCAAATTTTCTAAAATGGGAGATTTTACCCAAATGTACGTCGCTGATCAGAAGGATGGACTGCTCCTGCCAAAAAAGGGTGCCGCTTGGGTGCAGGATGAAATTCTGATCTTGAATTTGAATTGTTTGGGTCATCTTTTCAAAGATAGATAATGTACTGTTTGTGAAATGAAAGAATTCTTATTTCACGTGCCATTTTTTTGATTTTTCATTTGCTTTTGGTTAAAATGGCGGTCATTCTCTTGATACGGTCTGCCAACTTTTCGCTGGATAGTTTTTCCCTCAATCTGTCAGTGATTAATGGGAAAGAGAAAGGTGTTGGGCTTGTACAGGGTTTCCATACGATCTTTTGCCCGGCTATACGTTCCAGAGCAATTCGCAAACGACCTTCTTCTAACTGATGTTCAAAAGTCTCTCTGAAGGCCTGCTGGAACAATAGGTTATCCGATTCATAATCTCTGAAAACATCAAATAATAGTTGCGAATTACTCTGTAAATGCTTCATTTTGATACCTTTTTCCGGGTATCCTGTAAAAACCATTCCACTGATCACTGCAATATCACGGAACTTACGACGCGCCATCTCGGTTGAATTCAAGCTTTTTTGAAGATCATCAATCAGGTATGAGGTCGTAAATAAATCGTTATCAAGAACCTGCTGCATATCCAGCTCTTTATCCGACAAGAGTTCAAAACCATAGTCATTAAAGGCAAGGGAAAAAGTAATTGGAGATAGCAGGCTAATTCTGTAGCTCAGTAAACTGCCCATCGCCTCATGAACAAATCTACCTTCAAAAGGATAAAAAATATGATGGTATCCCTCCTGGGTTTGAAAGGTTTCTATTAAAAATTCATCGGGCTTAGGTACTATACTTTCCAATTGTTGTCTGGAAAATATTGTTTTAAGAGCCCTAATTTCCGGGGACTGCTCTTTTTCATTCAATTGTACTGAGTAAAGCTCTTCTCTAAGCAATTTTGACATTTGTGCAGAAAGTGTTAATCTGCCTCCCATCCATGCCGGGACCTTTGAGGATTTTTTGGATGAATTTCGCACATGAGCCTGCATTTCCTTTATGCGGATAAATTCCAGGTTTCTTCCAGCAAAAGTAAATACATCACCCTGCTTTAATTTTGAAATGAAATATTCTTCAATGGTTCCTATATAACCTCCCTTTTGATAACGAACGGTAATATTTGCGTCGCCAACAATGGTGCCTATCTGAAACCTGTGCCTCATGGCAACCCCCCGATTAGTAACTTTGAATTTTCCATGTTCATCCACCTCTACCTTTTTGTATTCATCATAGGATTGCAGACTCTGACTTCCCAAAACAATAAAATTTAAAAGCCAGTGCCAGTCATCGACCGTAATACTTTGATAGCAAAAGGTTTGCTTAATTTCCGGAAAGATCTTATCCGGGAAGAAACCATCTGAGACTGCAAGAGTTATTAAGTATTGAACCAATACATCAAAACTATTGAGATAAGGAAGTCTGTCTTCTACTGCTTTCTTTTCTGCCGCTTGTTTCAGCGCAGAAGCTTCCACAAGTTCAATGGCATGGGTAGGAAGGAAATATATAACACTTTCTTTTCCCGGCCTGTGACCACTTCTTCCCGCCCGTTGCATAAACCGGGCAACACCTTTTGGCCCGCCAATTTGCACTACTGTTTCCACCGGTGCGAAATCTACACCAAGATCCAGACTGGATGTACAAACGACAGCTTTTAGACTTTCATTTCTTATAGCTTGTTCTACCCATTGCCTTGTTTCCTTATTTATACTCCCGTGATGCATGGCAATTTCGCCGGCTAATTCCGGATGTTTTTCGAGGATTTTTTGAAACCAGATTTCACATTGACTACGGGTATTCGTAAATAGCAGGGTTGTTCTGCTATTATTTATTATAGGAATAACTTCATCGAGCAAGCGGAGACCCAAATGGCCCCGCCAGGGGAAAGTTTCCATTTCTTTGGGAATTATACTCTTTACGGTAATCTTTTTTTTGAGATTGGCTCTGATCAGCACAGAATTTTGATGAGCAGTAGATTCAGGACCCAGCAGTACTTCCCGGGCCTGTTCAAGATTCCCTATGGTGGCAGAAATACCCCAAATACGTAAATCTTTTGCAATTCCCTTAAGTCGTGATAGCCCAAGTTCTGTTTGGACCCCTCTTTTAGTACCCAGCAATTCATGCCATTCATCTACCACAATAGCAGAACAGTTCTTAAAAATTGAACCATATCCTTTTGTAGCCAAAAGCAACTGCAAACTTTCAGGAGTCGTGATAAGCAGGTCTGGCATTATTTTCCTTTGCCTGGCCCTTTCGGCAGTTGTGGTATCTCCGGAGCGTATACCCACAGTAAGTGGAGTATCTAAATCCCTGATCACTCTTTCTGCGGATTGCTTTATTTCCTGTGACAAAGCCCTTAAGGGAGTAATCCAAATGGCTTTAAGTCCTTTTTTATGTTTTGTCTTAAAATCAGGGTTATTTTTAAGATAGTTTAAGACTATAGGAAACCATAGTGCATAGGTCTTACCACTCCCTGTGGGGGCATTTAGCAGGCCGTGTTTCCCCTCTAAAAAGGCCGACCAGGTTTTTAATTGGAATGGGTGAGGCGTCCAATCTTGTTGCCTAAACCAATCTTCTGCCAGATTATAAAGTTGTTGTTTTGTCATTCTGTCCCTTCTGGCTTTTGATTTTTATGGGCAATAGTTTAAAAATATTGGACACCTATCTTTTCGATGTCCTGCTCTTTTAAAGCGGGTTTTTCCTTTTCTGCCTGAGATTTGGTTTTCTACACAAAATAAGCCTGTGGATAGCACTGTGAATTTACAAATTTCTCTTTGAAACCGATCGAGAATATGGCATGTCAATATGAGTAATTTGTTAAATATTTTGAATGTTTTTTAAAAGTATAACCTTTAAAAAAAGTATCTTTGTAGCTTAAATTAGTACTGATTTATGCCTATAGTAGATTTATACTTTCATAGTGAACACCGAAGAAATATAGCACATTTTGCATCTTTAGCATCCCTTGCTGCAGTTGATGGCGAGATTAATCACAAAGAAAAAGGTTTATTAGACCGTTTTGCCCGTAAACTTGGTATTTCCAATAGGGAATATAAGAAGGTAATGAAGAAATCAAACCAATATCCCATTACTCCGTCGAACAGTTTAGAAGAACGCCTTGAACGCTTATACGATCTATTTAGATTAATATATGTAGATCATCATGTGGATGAAGAGGAAATGGTATTACTAAAGAAATATGCCATTGGATTGGGATTTCCAGTTAAAAAAGCCAACCACATTATAGAAAAGTCTGTGGCCATATTTAGCGGAAGATTTAATTTTGATGATTATCTGTATATCCTTAAGCATTAGCAGAAGGAATTAAATAAAAATCGAAAGAATTATCCGTTTTCCCGGTCTCTTTGTCTGGCCATAAATTCCTCTGCTTTTTCTACCATTTTAGGACTGCCACAGAAGAAAGGCACGCGTTCGTGTAATTCTTTTGGTTGAATTTCCATTATTCTTTTAAAACCATCACTTGCTTTTCCATTTGCTTGCTCTGCTATAAAAGCCATGGGATTACATTCATAGAGCAGACGTAATTTACCATTAGAAGCAACACTGCTTTAGGATATAAATAAATACCTCCTTTTATCATATTTCTGTGAAAATCTGAAACCAGAGAACCAATATATCTCGATGTATACGGCCTGTCTTCCTCTTCTAATTGGCAGTATTTGATATAATCCTTTACGCCCTGAGGAAAATGAATATAGTTACCTTCATTCACCGAATATATTTTACCAGTTTCAGGATACCGCATATCCGGATGGGATAGATAGAATGTGCCTATAGCCGGATTTAGTGTAAATCCGTTTACACCGAATCCTGTGGTATACACAAGCATGGTTGAGGTGCCATAGATTATATAACCGGCAGCTACCTGGTTAATGCCCGGCTGAAGAAAATCTTCAAGGGTAACAGGGGTTCCAACGGGAGTAATTCTTCTGTAAATAGAGAAAATGGTACCTACAGACACATTTACGTCAATATTGGAGGAACCATCCAAAGGATCAATCAGGACAACATATTTGTTCTGATGCAGTTCATCATTGCTGTTAACACTGATGAAATCATCTTCTTCCTCAGACGCTATACCGCAGACTATTTCCCTGTTTTTTAGTGTCTGAATAAATTTTTCATTGGCAAGGACGTCTAGTTTTTGCTGATCTTCACCCTGGATGTTGGTGTCTCCTGCCGCTCCGAGGATATCTATAAGTCCTGCCTTATTAACCTCGTGATTTACTACTTTACAGGCAAGTCTTATAGCGTTTATCAATTTAGATAACTCTCCGGAAGAATATTGGAAAGAAGCCTGATTTTCAATAATAAACTCCCCAAGAGTTTTATTTTTTTTATGCATTTAGGAAGGTTGTTTTATTTGAGTACAAATATCGGGTATTTTGTTAAACTATAAGGTTTTCGGAATCTGTAAGTTATTTAAATTTATAACTTTGTGTTTTATTTGTAACAATTATGGAATATCAAATCAGGGAAGCAGTGGCAGAGGATATGCCCGCTGTTTTAGAATTAATAAAAGAATTGGCAAGTTTTGAGAAAGAGGAGAATGCCGTTGAGATGACGACAGAAGGTCTGGTAAATGACGGATTTAGCAATAAAAAATTATTTCATTGTTTCGTGGGGGTTATGAATAACAGTGTTGAAGGGATGGCATTAATATATCCCAGGTATTCTACCTGGAAAGGTCCTGTAATACATTTGGAAGATTTAATTGTTTCCGAAGCCTTCCGAGGCAGTGGCCTTGGTACGGCTCTGCTTGATGAGGTTGTAAAATATGCAGCGAAATTGGGCGTTAAACGTATATCGTGGGATGTGCTCGACTGGAATGAACCGGCCATTGAATTTTATGAAAAGAAAGGAGCCAGGGTATTGCGAGATTGGGATGTGGTGCATTTAGATGAAAGAAGTATTCAGGAATATTTAAGCAAGTTATGAGAGTATTTAAGTTTGGAGGAGCATCGGTTAAGGATGCCGATGGAATCAGAAATTTAGTTAAAGTCCTTGAGGAGACCGGACATCAGAATACATTTTTAGTGGTTTCGGCAATGGGAAAAATGACCAACGCAATGGAGGCCGTGGTTAACGCGTATTTTGATAAGCGGTTGGGGTTAAAAAAGGCTTTGGAAGAAGTGGTTTCGTATCACCAAACTATACTGCAGGACTTATTTAAAGATAAAAAGCATCCGGTTTATCAAAAGGTTAATCTTCTTTTTGAAGAAGTGCAGGGCTTTTTAGCATGGAACAAATCTCCTAATTACAGTTTTGTTTATGACCAGGTAGTAGGGTATGGTGAATTACTTTCAACTACGATAGTAAGTATGTACCTAAATGAAGTAGGAATAACAAACTACTGGATGGACATTCGAAATTTTATAAAGACCGATGACAACTATAGAGATGGCAGGGTAAACTGGGAAAAAACGCAACACTTAATTTCAGAGGGTGTAAAAGAAAATAAATTATACATTACACAGGGATTTTTGTCAAGTGACGATAATAATTTCACTACAACGCTTGGCAGAGAGGGTTCAGATTATACTGCGGCTATTCTGGCCTATTGCCTCAATGCCAATTCTGTTACCATATGGAAAGATGTTCCTGGAGTTCTTAATGCAGATCCCAGGTATTTTGAAGAGACAAGACTTTTAAACAAAATATCTTATCGCGAGGCTATAGAACTGGCTTTTTATGGAGCTTCTGTAATCCACCCCAAGACCTTACAACCACTGCAGAGAAAGGAAATACCATTGCACGTAAAATCGTTTATTAATCCCTGGGATGCCGGCACTACAGTTGCCAAAGGTATAGGGATTGAACCCGAGATGCCTTGTTTTATTGTTAAGAAGAATCAGGTGTTGATGAAGCTCTCCTCCCTGGATTTTTCATTTATTGTTGAAGACAGTATAGGTGACCTCTTTAAATTGCTGCACGATTATAAAATGAAGGTGGACCTTATACAAAATTCCGCAATTAGTTTTTCCGTTTGTGTAGATAACAAGTTTAACCGGCTTAACGATTTATTGGATCAACTGTCCGGTAAGTTTAAGGTAGTCTGTCATGAGGATGTTTCTTTATATACTATCCGACATTTTAATACAGATGCCATAAAATCTTTACAGAATGGGAGGGATGTTCTTTTAGAACAGCGCGGAAAGGAAACCTTACAATTAGTGGTAAAGCAATAAATTAAAAGCAGTAGTTTACTATGTTAAAATAAGGGGCTCTCCTCTTGATTTCCCTATATTTACTTATATATAGTTACGTAGTCTATGGGTTTAGTCACCGTTAAAGAAGTAGCCAAGGCAATAAATCTGGAACGATATGGTTTTTTCGGAACATTCATAGGGTGGATCCTGGTAAGGTTAACCAAATTGTCTGACATCAATAAGTTTTATGACCAGCATAAGGAATTGGAAGGCTCTAAATTTCTGGAAGCCATCCTTGAGCACTATGAAATAGACTTTGAAATTCCGGAAGGTGATTTTAAGAGACTTCCTAAGGATGGGGCATACATTACTATAAGCAATCATCCGCTGGGAGGTATTGATGGGGTTTTACTTCTAAAGTTGATGTTGCAACAGAGACCGGATTTCAAGATTATTGCTAATTTTCTGCTTCACCGGATCGAACCAATGGCGCCTTATATCATGCCTGTGAATCCTTTTGAAAACCACAAAGATATCAAAAGTAGTATTGCAGGTTTTAAAAACGCTTTGAGCCATTTAAGGGATGGACATCCCCTGGGTATCTTTCCGGCAGGAGAAGTATCTACCTATAAAGATGGGAAACTAATAGTTGACAGGCCCTGGGAGGAATCTGCTTTAAAACTTATTCGAAAAGCCGAGGTGCCTATTGTTCCCATTTATTTTCATGCAAAGAATAGTAAATTATTCTATCATTTATCAAAGTTCAATGATATCTTCAGGACGGCTAAATTACCTTCTGAAGTTACTACTCAAAGGAACAGGGCTATTAAAGTAAGAATAGGACAACCCATTACCGTAAAATCCCAGAGGGAAAATCAAAGTTTGGTGGAGTTTTCAGAACTGTTGCGTAAAAAAACATACATGCTCGCAAATGCGTATCAAAAAGAACGTTTAATAGACCAGATACCCACCACTTTGAAAATACCAAAACCTCCAAGAAAGATAGCCGGTGAAATGCGGACGGAGGTAATACAAGGCGAATTAGAAAA
>CAJQNH010000003.1 GCA_905479615.1 uncultured Eudoraea sp. | reverse complement strand
CATAGCCCATGGAAAGAGAATTTCCTGCGATACCCTTCCATTTTCTTCAACTGTTATATTCGCGGGGGTTAATCCCAGACTTTGCAATTCAGCAATAGTGGCTTCGGGCTGGGAGTTATCCGCAAGAGGGTCAACAAAGTTATATTTTACATTCTTATTTATGAAGGCAAATTCCTCTAATATCTGTTTGGTTTCCGCTTTTAGTTTTGCAAATTCGGCAGGTAGTTCACCCTCCAGGAGTACATCAATTACAACAGGGGAATTAAAAACTGATACGGCTTCTGATGCCTGTTCAGATAGGGTATATCGTTTATCTTCTGTAAGATCTATTCTTGTATAAATTAAACTCGCACCTATATTAACCAGGATAAATACAAGCAAGGCCAATCCATTAGTAAGTAACTTATTTCGCTTCATTACCTGGAATGGTTTTTTAATTGGACAATTGCAAAAAATAGAAAAAGAGCAGACAGACTGAAGAAATAAATTAAATCCCTGCTGTCCAGAACACCCCTTGAAATTCCTTCAAAATGCGATTTCATTCCTAATGAAATTACAAATTGCGCCATATCGCCATCAGTGAAAAGTGTTGAAACTGCTTCAAATCCATAATAGAACATAAAACAACCAACCAGGGCAAGGATAAAAGCTACAATTTGATTTTCGGTTAATGTGGATGTGAAAATTCCAATGGCTGTGTAGCTCATAGCTAAGAAAAACAATCCAAAATATGATCCATAAATAAGACCCCAATCTAAATTACCCTCGGTAATGCCCAATTGAGAAATACAAATACTATAAAGGAAGGTTGGAATCAGGGCAATTACCACAAGGAATAATGCGCCAAAAAACTTACCATATACTGTTTGTCCTAAACTCAATGGCTTTATAAAAAGTAATTCTAATGTACCGGTTTTCTTTTCCTCGGAAAAGCTCTTCATGGTCACTGCAGGAATCAGGAACAAAAACACCCAGGGAGTTAAAAGAAAAAATTTACTCAAATCTGCAAAACCATACTCAAATATGTTAAACTCACCTTTAAACACCCATAAAAACAGCCCGTTGAGTACCAGAAAAAAGCCAATAATCAAATAACCAACCGGTGTTGTGAAGAATGAAAATACTTCTCTTTTAAAAATGGCAAGCATAGGTTTATTCTACTGATTTAATTCTGTTTACACTCCAGGCCTCGGGCTTATCTTCAAACAGTAATTTTGTTTTACCCCAAACATTTCTAAAGAATTCAGATTTTCTGTAAGCATCCAGGTTTTCTTCTTTTTCCCAGTGACTGTAGGTAAAGAAAATATTTGAATGTTCTCTGTCCTGATAAAGTTCAAGGTGAAGACAACCTTCAAAATTTCGGATAAAGTCTTTGGTTTCTTCAAAAATTTGCTCAAAACTAGCAATATTTTCCTTTTTTAAAGTCAACTTAACGATGCGTATCAACATTTATAAAAAGTTTATTATAATGGTATCTCTGTAATCCAATCCCAATAGGGTAGAGGCGCCCCCAACGGTATTCAGATCACTCTTATAAATAGCCAGTTCTAAATAGTCAGACGAATTGAAAAGGGCCAGTAAATCTCCCGGACCCTTTCGCTGGTTTTTTTCAAGGTCGAAATTTATTATGTCGCTATACCTGTTATAGATTTGGCTGATTTTTCTATTTCTCGCGTTAATTTCAAATTTTCTCCCATTCCGGTAGGCTTCAAACAGGCTTCTCTGAATATTTGTTATCACATTTCCATAGTTGTCTATATAAATAACACTCCCAACTATTGTTTTGCCATCGTTTGTTATTCTTGGAGCAAATTCTTTAAGTTCTTTTAAGTCTTCAAATGATTTACCAACAACTTCCAACTTTCCTCCGCGAACTATATGGCATGCAACCTTGACAAATATGTCTAATACAGGGAAGGATCCATTCACGGGGTTCGGAATATTTATTTCAACAACTTTTTCAGGTTTAATTTCTGAAGTTATTAAACTAATTACCCCATTATTGGCACTAATGAAATAGTGGTTATCAACCAATACAGCAATATGCTGGTTTTCAATGGTAGGTTCAGAATCTACCCCAACAATATGAATGGTTCCTTCCGGAAAAGCCTTATAAGAATTTTTAAGAATATAAGCGCATTCCTGAATATTAAAAGGGCTTACGGTGTGTGTGATATCAACAATTTTTGCATCCGAAAGCTCTTTATAAATAGTCCCCTTAAGGGCCCCTACAAAATGGTCTTTATATCCAAAATCTGTAGTTAAAGTGATGATTGCCATGCAGCACTGTTGATATTTTTTTAACTATTCAAACCGATTTTTACTTAAGTTTGTTTGACAAAATTACATGAAAAAAACAGCCTACAGAAATTTATCTTACGGCACACATCAATTAAATAAATCTATTCTTTGAACGAACTTAACTTAGAACTTACTGCGATTAGTCCAAGGGAATTCTTCGGACATCAAAACGAAAACATTAATCTCTTAAAAAAGTATTTTCCCAAATTAAAAATAGTAGCCAGAGGAAGCAAAATAAAAGTTTATGGCGATGAACCTCTGCTGGATGAGTTTGATAAGCGGTTTCATATGCTTACGGCACATTTCACCAAATACAACACCCTGGACGAAAATGTAATAGAGAGAGTGCTTACAAGCAACGGCAAAGGAGAATATGAATCTTCTGAAAGTAGCGGAGACATTATTGTTCATGGCGTTAATGGGCGTTATATTAAAGCGATTACAGCCAACCAAAGAAAATTGGTTGATTCTACCGAAAAAAATGACATGGTATTTGCCATAGGTCCTGCAGGTACGGGTAAAACTTATACCGGAGTGGCATTGGCGGTAAGGGCACTAAAAAATAAAGAGGTTAAAAGGATCATTTTAACCCGGCCTGCCGTTGAGGCCGGAGAAAACCTCGGATTTTTACCTGGGGACCTGAAGGAAAAACTCGATCCTTATATGCAGCCACTTTATGACGCGTTGCGGGATATGATACCGGGTGAAAAACTTATTCATTATATAGAAAACGGAACCATACAAATTGCTCCGCTAGCTTTTATGCGGGGACGAACTTTGGATCATGCATTTGTAATCCTTGACGAGGCGCAGAATACGACACATGCTCAAATGAAAATGTTTCTTACCCGTATGGGAAAGAATGCCAAATTTTTAATTACGGGCGACCCCGGACAAATAGATTTACCGCGCAGGGTAATCTCCGGCCTCAAAGAAGCACTATTGATCCTTAAAAGCGTACCTGGTATTCAGATCATATACTTAGATGATAAGGATGTTATAAGACATAACCTTGTTAAGAAGGTGATAGATGCTTATAAGAATATTGAGCATCAAAACTAAAAGAGAGGTATGGCCGAGACAATCATGACTACTAATTTTAGTTTTCCCAACCAAATAGGGGTATATAAGGGAAAAGTGAGGGAAGTTTATCATCTAAAAAATGATAAACTCATTATGATAGCAACAGATCGCCTATCTGCTTTTGATGTTGTCATGCCAAAAGGAATTCCATACAAAGGCCAGATACTCAACCAGATTGCCACCAAAATGATGAGGGCAACCTCAGATATAGTTCCAAATTGGTTAGTAGCCACTCCTGATCCAAACGTGGCTATTGGCCAGGCCTGCGAACCATTTAAGGTTGAGATGGTAATACGAGGATATCTTTCCGGCCATGCGGCCAGGGAGTATAAAGCCGGGAAAAGAACACTCTGCGGTGTGGCAATGCCTGACGGGATGATTGAAAATGATAAGTTTAAAGAACCCATCATAACCCCGGCTACGAAAGCCGAAGAGGGAAACCACGATGAAGACATTTCCAGGGGAGATATCATAAAGCGTGGTATTGTATCAGAGAAGGATTATGAAATACTCGAAAATTATACCAGGGCATTATTTAACAGGGGCACGGAAATAGCAAAGCAAAGGGGTTTACTCCTGGTTGATACCAAGTATGAATTCGGGAAAAATAGAGAAGGCGAAATTCTCCTGATCGATGAAATACACACCCCTGATTCTTCGCGCTACTTTTATGCGGAGGGTTACGAGGAAAGACAGAGCAGGGGAGAAGGTCAAAAACAGTTATCAAAGGAATTTGTTCGCCAATGGTTGATTAGCAATGGATTTCAGGGGCTGGAAGGACAAACGGTTCCCGAAATGTCTGATGAGTACATTATTACAGTTTCTGAGCGTTATATTGAACTTTACGAAAAGATTACGGGGGAAACCTTTATCAAAGCCGATTCTACCAATATAACGCATCGTATAGAAAACAATATCCTGCAATATTTTGAGAAGTCTGACGATCGATAAATTTCCAAATAGCAATTTGGCTAATACAGTTCTTGCCGTTAAACATTTTATTTATTCAGAAAAGGAACAGTTTATTTCTCAATTCGAAAAAGCCCTGACTATTAATCCCAAATGTTCCCTGCCTGCAGGCACATTATCATTTCATTATATAATGCATGGATTACAAAAGGGTGGGATGCATGTTTAAAGTAAATTTCTAAGAAACCTATATTTTATGTTTATGCTTTGTCAGCAGTTGTTTTTATAGCAATTGACCTGTTTGAGTATTTATGAATTTCGAAACACTCCATTTTTTATTTCGCCTTAACACCATACTTCCTTTGCAAATCTATCCAATGTTCCTTCTGGATCTCCTTCATTAAACCAACATTGATAAGGTCAAAAGCCGGGTGGTTCTTCGGTAACATAAAACTTTGATAGTTCTCTTTAAAAGTGATGGGCAGCAGTTTCACCTTTTCATCTAAAGAAAGCCGATTGATGTAATACTGTAAAATGGTATGATCGAATAGCAGTACATCATTTTCTTTTTTGGCAAGTGCTCTGAGGGCAAGAATTGGTGAAGCATAAGTCATATTAATTGGAATATTTTCTTCTATTAAATAGGACTCTTCGTTTGTAGCACCCACTACTGAAATATTTTCCACCAATCGAATATCCTCGGCATTTTTGATGTCGGTTTGTAATCCGGAAATAGTTAGCGTGGAAGCGATGCTGGCAGTAAAACTCGAAATAATGATCACTGCAGTAAACATCCAAATAATGGCAATCGCTTTGCCTATGTTCGACTTGGGAGCTTTATCGCCATAACCCACCGTAGTCATTGTTACGGCTGACCACCATAGCCCGTCAAAAAGGCCTAAAAGACCGGGACGGAATTGAAATTTATTATGTCTTCGTTCAATTAGCCATAGAAAAAAACCAAAGACAAAAATGACAAAAATGAGTAACAATATAATTTCTAAAAAAGCCAGTGAGAAAATATTACTAATGAAAACAGTTAAGGGGGAGCGATTTAAGTAAGGAATAGCTACTCCAATACTGGAAATGAAATAGGGCTGCGTCATGTCAAATTTATTAACCCGCGAATCATTCACATCCATAGGATTAATGGTTAGATCGATATCCTCGTACTGAAGACTTTTTAAAATACCGATGAAATCTGAATATAGTTCATAACGGAAATTCAGATCGGCAGACTGTGCTATGTTTTCCCATAACTCAATACTCAAGCCCTCAAAATTACCATCTTCCATTTTTATTACAAAGGGTGGATTATGGTAAATACCTACGGTAAGCGTATCTCGTTCAGCAGAAGCCTGAAGAGTACTTACTGCAAGCAATAATAAAATTAATATGTGCAACCATTGATTCTTCATACCTCCTTCGTTATTTCCTCGTGAATGGAAAAGCAGATAAATTGGGCCAAAATTCTAAACATAACTATATCATTTTGGTCGAATTGATTTTTCTGGATACTGTAAGCACATAAAACGACCGGCTGATCATTCTCTAAATTAAAAGGTATAAACAATAAGGAATTAAAACGATAGGCAGCCTTTTTTCCAATGTACATCGTATGCTCCTTATCGAAGTCATTAATTAAGACTTCCTGATTGTTGGCCATAGCCCAGCATGTTAAACTGGTTTTGATGTTGAAGGATTTGCTTCTAAAAGTATAACCACTTCGTTCCTGGTTGGAAAAACCCTTGTGGACGATTTCATTTTTTTCCTTAAATGCAATTTCAAAAGCGTTTATATCAGAAGATTGCTTAACGGCTTTGCCCATCGCAGTGATGATGTCGTTCCACGATGCCTTTTTGGGAATTTCTTTGATAAATAGTTCAAGGGTATGGATATTCGAATTTGCACTATCCAATTCTTCTTGCTGCGCTTCAAATTCTCGAATCTTTTTATGGAGTTGTACTTCCTTTATTGCTAACTTTTCATTGGAGTATTTCAAGACTTGTTGTAGTCTGTTGAAACGTCGTTTTACATAAAAACGAAAATAATAAGATATAAATAAAACCAGCAGGCCGATGGAACTATAAATAAACCATGTTTGCAAATACAGGGGCAGAAATACGTTTAACTGAATTTCCAAAGGCTTGCTCCATTGGTATCCTCCGGGCTGTTTAGCTCTCAATTCAATGTAGTATTTGCCCAGTTCAATTTGGCTTAACCTTAGTGCATTGTTATTGCCGTTTGATTGCCAGAGCTGTTCTTCCAGCATAATCTGTCTATCTTCTTTGCGGAGTAGTCTGTATTGGTATTGAACATTTCTGGCAGGAAAAGACAAATTCGTAAAGTACAAATTGAGCTCCTGACTTTTTTTTATTTCTAAGACCTCATTAAAGCCTTCAGGTAATTCCCTTTGATTGATCATAACCTTTCTAATCCTTGGCGGATTGGAATAGGGAAGGGTAGCAGCAGACATGCGCGAGTATACCAGGCCTTCAGCAGTGCCTGCCCAAATGCGTCCCTGATCATCTGTAGTGATACATCGGTAAGCACTTATAACTGCGGGTAAACCTTCTATTTCACCTAAAACGGTGGAAGTATTTTGTTGGTGAAATACCAGTCCTTTAGTAGCTGTGGAGATCCAAATATTATTATTTGAATAATGTGTTACCCCCCTTACTTCTTCTTGGCCTAAAATATCATTTTGGATCAATGTAATTTTTTCACCATCGTAGCGAAGCAAGCCATCTGTAGTTGCCAGCCATACGACGCCGCGATCGTCAATCGTCAAATCATGGGCTTCAAAATTGAGCATGGCAGTAAATGGAAGGGTAGGGCTAAGGTTTACAAATTGATCTTCCACCGGATCAAAGCGATACAAATAACTTTCTTCACCAATGCCTGCGGCATATATTTCGCCCCGGGCACTTTCCTTGATTGCCAGGATCCTGCTTGCAAAGCCTTTGTTCTCATCGTAATACTTGATTGCACCTTTTTCATCGATCTTGGCAATGCCAATAATGGGTTTATTCACAGGGGCCTGGCAAAACCAAAGGTTCCCTTTACTGTCCGGAAAAAGATTAAAAATGGCCTCTCCCCGGTCATGGAAATCATCATATCTTTTGACGATCTTGTTTTTATCATATTTTAATAATTCAACTTTTGGTGTAGTGGTAGTCACCCAGAGGAATCCGGCTTTGTCCTGAGCAACTGCATTTGCCTGTAAATTATTATAGATGGGCCTGGCAGTGAATTCATCTTGATTTGGAGAGATTTCGAATAAATAATTAATGGGTGCCCAGGCTTTCCCTTGATTGCCCATGGCAATACTGATAGGATTATTCATGGGTAAATTTTTAACGGTTTTGAAAAAGCGTTGCTGGAGCAGCCAAAGACCGTTTTCCGAACAAATCCAAAGCTTATCATTATTACTTTTGCTATCCGTTGTTACATAGATTTCATTGATAGATCCAAAATCCAATTCTTCCACTCGATGAGCTTCATTGGCTCCATATATCGTTTGAGGAGGATCGTTTAAATCAGATACCATAAATAACTTTCCCTTACGGGTCCCGATGATGTATTGATCATTTTCATCCGCATACATGGCAGTAATCAGGTCATCATCAATCTCAATAGTCTTAATTAGTCGGGGCTCATTTTCTTGAATCTTATAGACACTGAGTGCATCGTTGCCCACCAGAAGATAGTCTTTGTGAATTAATAAGGTATTCCCATTTTTAATGTTCAGCTTTTTTATAAAGGTATTGGTGGCTTTATCAAAGTAGAACAATCCGTCCAATGGGCTCAGCACCCAAATCCCTCCCTTTGAGTCTTCATGTATCCCAAGCTTTTGTGCTTTATCCGTTTTGGAAAATGGATATGTTTTGAAATCTCCTTGCTGCAAGCTGCCAACGCTGTGATTGGATTGCGTGAGCCAGATGTCCTGGTCCTTACCCAGTGCAAAATTGTTGGGATAAAAAGGAAGCCCGGCAGTTTCATTTATTGTGCCTTCTATTAGCGGAATTACCTTAGGCTGGGAAAGTAAATCGTCAATT
>CAJQNH010000002.1 GCA_905479615.1 uncultured Eudoraea sp. | reverse complement strand
AGCAATTGATCAATTGCTGACTGATATTGAACAAGGTGTCATTTTTATGAAGATCTACAGGCAAATGAAGATGTACAATGATGAGGAGTTAAATCCGGTTTTGCGTGGGCAAAAATAAATACAAACATCTTTTAGTTATTCGTTTGTCGGCCATGGGCGATGTGGCAATGACTGTTCCTGTTTTAAACGCACTAACCGCAGAATATCCTGATTTAAAGATTACAGTTCTTACAAGAGCCTTTTTTAGCCCTATGTTTAGCACATTATCAAATGTTCATGTCTATGAAGCAGACGTTGATGGTAAACATAAGGGAATCCTGGGCTTATGGAGATTATTTAGGGAATTGAAGACACGGCGAATTGACGCCGTTGCCGATCTGCATAATGTGCTGAGAAGTTCTATTTTGAAGGGGTTCTTTGTGTCAACTAACATACCTGTTATACAGATTGACAAAGGCAGGAAAGAGAAAAGGGCATTGACTGCTTATAAAAATAAGGTCTTTAAGCCTTTAAAAACTACTTTCCAACGCTATGCGGATGTTTTTTATAAACTTGGATTCCCAATAAACCTTGAAACTGCAAGGGCTCTGTCAAAAAGAGTATTACCTGAAAGAGTACTTGAATTGGCAGGGTCAGATAGCCAAAAGTGGCTGGGCATCGCGCCTTTTGCTGCTTACCCCGGGAAAACCTATCCTTTTGGTCTCATGCAAGAAATTATTTTATCATTAAATGACACCAATAAATATAAAATAATATTTTTTGGAGGTGGGGAGTTAGAAAAGAAACAACTCCAACAATGGTCGGATTCGTGTCAAAATTGTATAAATACTATTGACACCCTATCTTTTGAGGAAGAATTAGCTTTAATCTCGAATTTAGACCTAATGGTGTCAATGGATAGCGGAAATGGCCATCTGGCTGCAATATTTAGTGTGCCTACGATTACCTTGTGGGGCGTTACACACCCTTATGCCGGCTTTTCTCCATTTCGTCAGGAACCTGAAAACAGTCTTCTCTCAGACAGAACAAAATATCCACTAATTCCAACTTCCATATATGGAAACACCATGCCTGAGGGATATGACAGTGTTATGTCTACAATAGTGCCTGAGACTATTATTAACCGAATTACCGCCCTGCTTGAGGCCAAGTAGTTTTTTATAATACAGCCTCCTTTTGAGTTAATGAATTAAAATATTGCCTCAATTGTTGCATGTATTTGTATCGCAAATTTCTGCAATTACCCTGCACCATTAATGTTCTTACACCCATGTATGAGGAAATTAAATAAGTTGCAACACCTTCACTGTCCACATGTCTATCTACATAGCCATCGGACTTTCCTTTTTGAAGGATTGAGATTAAATTAACTTCCCAAACTTTATAAATATCCATTAAGTAATTAGAAATAACAGTATTTCTTCTGTTGAATTCTGAAATAAAGTTACTTAGGACGAAACCATAATCCATTTCATTATGTTCAGCTGTTTCTAATGCATTTTCAAAACATTTGTCAATAACAGTGAAGGGGTTTTCTTTACCTTCTATTGGTTCAATAAGCATGCTATATACTTTACGAACAATTAGGTTTTGAACAATACTTACGAAAAAATCTTCTTTAGATTGAAAATGATAGTAAAAGGCTCCTTTAGAAAGAGAAAGGGATTTTAAGATATCATCAATACTGGTATTATAATAGCCATTCTTATAAAATAACTCTAATCCAGTAACTTGCATCCGGTGCATGGTAGCCATGCGTTTTAAATTCTTATCCATTAGATTTGGGTTTTGGGGTTAAACAGACCGTTAAGTCTATAAACAAAGAACCCCTGAAACGGCAGGAAGGTGGATATTAAAGGATGTATGACTTTAAAAATTCGTTAAAATGTTCAATTCCCGATAAACTGCATTACCTGGCTTGATTTTTACCGACCACTTAGTCGGTAAAAAATATCGACCAACGGTATTTTATTTGTTGTTTAGACCTTTTTTTGTCTTAAAAACTAAAAAAAGCGACCAATAAATAAGCAATAATTTATCGATTTGGACTAGTGATTTTTAAGGAACTATTCCCGAATAGGGTATTTTTGGAGGTTGATATTC
The DNA here is from genome assembly GCA_905479615.1 of uncultured Eudoraea sp. Lineage (GTDB taxonomy): Bacteria > Bacteroidota > Bacteroidia > Flavobacteriales > Flavobacteriaceae > Eudoraea. The sequence goes on along the minus strand of CAJQNH010000002.1, from coordinate 23,945 downwards.
TCTTTAAGATCACCTGCAACATAAAATGAACTGAACAAACCGTTTAGTTTATAATAGTTATAGAAAAATGGAGCTGATACTTAGTAAAATGGGATATGTGATCTACTTTGGGGGATAAAATACCATTCTTTGGGAGGCTTAATTGAAAACAACAACAATTACAAACTACATAGTTTCTAAAAAGCGGGTTTGTCTTATGTGATTTTTAATAAAAACACCATCCTTTTTATATAAAAGGGGATGCTTTCAAACAGATAAAGATTTGCCAAGTGGTCTTAACAAGAATTAGGGGCCTTTATTTCAGTTATCAATGATAATATTGAAAATTCCTAACATATAAATAACTATAGCCCAGGCTAGAGTTTATTAAAAAAGTGTAGTCAACTAAAACTATTAAACATCGTCATAGTCTATTTTCAGGGTAGCTGTTACCGGATGCGCCTGGCAGGTGAGAACTAGTCCTTCTGCAATTTCGCCGTCCGTAAGAATCTGGTTTTTATCCATTTTAGCCTCACCTTCGGTAATTCTTGCAATACATGTGCTGCAAACACCTCCCTGACAAGAATATGGAGCATCTATATCCTCGTCCAGGACTGCATCTAAGATTGAAGATTTTTTATCCATACTAAAAGAGTATGTTTCATCATCCAGTATAACTTCTACCGTTGTTTTACCTTCGGGGATAATAGTTTCAGAATCTTTGTTTTCAGTTGTAGTAAAGAGTTCAAAATAAATGGAATTCTCAGCTATTCCATTTGCTTTTAAGGTATCGCAGCTAAAGTTTATCATTGCCTCAGGACCACAAAGGTAGAATGTATTGAAATTGGTTTCTTTAAATTTATTTTTAAGAATAAAATTTATAACAGATGTATCAATTCTTCCAAATAGCGAATCCTCTTCTCGGGCCCTACTGTACACAAACTGCGCAGTAAACCGATCTTTATAGGTATTTGAGAGCTCTAATATCTCCTTGTGGAACATGGCTTCGGATTTGTTTTGATTTCCATAAACCAATACAAAGGTATTTTCAGGATGACTTTCCAAAACAGTTCTGGCAATACTCATAATAGGCGTAATTCCACTTCCTGCCGCAATAGCACAAATATTTTCCTGTTTATTAGAAGTTTTATAAACGAAGCGACCCTCAGGAGGCATTACCAGTAATTGGTCTCCTTCCTGGAGTGAAGTATTGGCATATGTTGAAAAGCGCCCTTCCGGTACTTTTTTAATACCTATGGTAATATGCTTATCTTTTGGACTTGAAGAAATAGAATAGGCTCGCCTAACCTCCTCTCCGTTTATTTTGTGCTTAATTGTTATATATTGTCCGGCTTCAAAATCAAATTCATTTTCCAGTTCTTTAGGAACAATGAAACTTACAGCTACAGCATTAGGGGTTAATCGTGATATCTTGTCTATAGTCAAGGAATAAAAATCGCTCATCAATAAAAAATTTGTGCAAAATTAAGGAATGCTTTGGATTAATAATGAGAAATTAGCTGCTCTTTGTAACAAAAGATAAAATTGATCTACTAACTATCTGAACAAAAAAATACCAGTTTTCATGTTCAAACACTTTTTTAAACTGCAATGGAAATCATTTTTCAGGGCAGCTTCTTTTAAAACCAACCTGGCATTTAAGATCTTAATGATTTTTGGGGCCTTGTATTTTATCGCAATATTTCTGGCATTAGGTGTTGGATCCTATTTTATTATTGAGAAAAATGGATTTGGAGACCCGCTGAAGTTTGTAAATAAATATATAATTTATTACTTGGTAATGGACATCTATATTCGCTACATGCTCCAAAAGATGCCTATTTTGAATATCAAACCATTGCTTTATCTGCCCTTTAAGAAAAGCCAGGTGGTTTCATACTCCATCGGGAAGACTATTTTTTCATTCTTTAATTGGTCTCACGCTTTTTTCTTTGTGCCATTTTCCATCGTTCTTATTGTTGAAGGATATAATCCCGCGGGGGTCATAGGTTGGCATTTGGGAATCATGGCCATATTTTATTGTAATAATTTCATCAACATCATGATGAATAATAAAGACAGTGTCTTTTATCCTTTAGTTGCAATTTTGGCCATTTTGGCTATTTGTCAATATTATGAATGGTTTGATATTACGATTTATACTTCTCCCATTTTTAACTTGTTTTATGATATTCCTTGGACTTCTTTAATTTCCTGGCTGGCCTTAATAGGTCTGTATTTTGGCTCTTTTAACTATTTTAAAAAGAATATGTATCTGGATGCTGGTTTAGCGACCAAACACGATATTGCTAAATCTGAAGATTATTCCTGGCTAAATCGGTTTGGAAACTTAGGAACTTTTCTTAAAAACGACATTAAACTAATAAAGAGAAATAAACGGTCTAAAACCGCCGTAATCATGAGTTTTATATTCCTTTTTTACGGACTATTGTTTTTTACCAATAGTATTGAGGCTTATGAGAACCCCGTTTGGAAGATTTTTGCAGGCATCTTTGTTTCCGGAGGCTTCCTCTTTAGTTTTGGTCAGTTTGTGCCTAGCTGGGATAGTTCTTATTATCCCCTTATGATGAGTCAAAACATTCAATACAAAGAATATCTTTCTTCCAAATGGTATCTTATTATAATAGCCACAATAATTAGTACAATCTTATCTGTATTCTATCTTTATTTTGGCTGGGATGCGTATTTGGCAGTTATTGTTGGTGCAATCTACAATATTGGGGTAAACTCTTATCTGGTTTTATGGGGAGGAGCCTATATTAAAACTCCAATTGATTTAACTTCTAACAAGAAAGCATTTGGAGATAAGCAAGCTTTTAATGTAAAAACGCTTCTTCTGACATTACCGAAATTATTATTGCCCTTAGCTATTTACGGGTTAGGCCATTACCTTATCAATCCAACGGCCGGATACATATTTGTTGCGCTTACTGGGATATTGGGCTTTGCCTTTAAGAATGTGGTATTCAGAAAGATTGAAAACATATATAAAAAAGAAAAATATAAAACCCTTTTGGCTTACAAACAGAAAGCCTGATAAATTATAAATTAAAATGATATACTCGCAAAATCTTACCAAAATCTACGGAGATCAGACAGTATTAAATATTGAAAGTTTAGACATACCCAAAGGCCAAAGTTTCGGTCTGGTAGGTAATAATGGCGCGGGCAAAACTACTTTCTTCAGTCTGCTTTTAGACCTGATTCAGCCCACAACAGGCAAAGTAATGAACAATGAGATACAAGTAAATATAAGTGAAGCATGGAAACCATTTACCTCCGCATTTATAGACGAAACATTTTTGATTGGATACCTTACACCTGAGGAGTATTTCTATTTCATTGGAGAGTTAAGAGGACAGTCTAAAACAGATGTTAATGAACTTCTGGCCAACTTTGAGGACTTTTTTCATGGGGAGATATTAGGCCAGAAAAAGTATTTACGCGATTTATCAAAGGGAAATCAAAAAAAGGTGGGGATAGTAGCTTCTTTTATTGGAGAACCTCAGGTTATCATCCTGGATGAGCCTTTTGCGAATTTAGATCCCACCACTCAAATAAGACTTAAGGCAATTATCAAGAAACTGGGCGAAGACAGGGAAGTTACTGTATTGGTTTCCAGTCATGACCTCATCCATGTAACAGAAGTTTGTGAACGTATTGTGGTATTAAATAAGGGTGAAATTGTTAAAGATATTCAAACCTCAGCTGAAACTTTAAAGGAACTCGAATTGTTTTTTGGAGGCTAAGCTTGTCGCATCTTTTATGATGTTTTTGACTTTTATTTCACAGAACTTTTTGAGTTAAATATAATTCCATTGTAACATTTTAGACCCTGTACAATATTAATCCTCCCTTTTCATGTCCTGTGGCATAATAATCTTAGTGTTTTTAAGTTTAGATTACATAGAATACCAACAATTTTGAAGCTACGTATAAAATTTATTCTGGCTGGTGTTCTTGGGGGCATACTTTTTAACGCTTGTTCTACCAAGAAAGACACTTTTGTAAACCGCAATTGGCATGCGATAAATACCAAGTACAATGTCTTGTACAATGGTAATATTGCATTTGAGGAAGGTAGAGAGTCTCTCAATATGTCATATCTGGATAATTATTGGGAAGTTCTACCTGTAGAGCGTTTGCAGGTAAAGGATGAAATAAGACTCGATTCTGAAAACAACAACCCAAACTTTATTATTGCCGAGGAAAAAGCTACTAAGGCTATTCAAAAGCACAGTATGGACATTGAAGATGAAGAGCGCAATCCACAAACAGATGAGGCCTTTCTACTTTTGGGTAAAGCCAGATATTTCGACCAACGTTATATACCAGCAATTGAGGCGTTTAATTATATTTTAAGAAAATACACCCAAAGTGATAAGTTAAATGAAGCTACAATTTGGAGAGAAAAAACAAATATTAGGCTTAAAAACGAAGAACTAGCTATAAAAAATTTAACACGCCTTTTGAAGTTTGAACAACTTGATGATCAGGAATACGCAGACACTCATGCAATGATGGCACAGGCATATATAAACCTAAAAGCTCCTGATACTGCCATTCAAGAACTAAAAATAGCTTCTGCATATACCAAAAAACTCGCTGAAAAAGGCAGGTATTATTTTATTATTGGGCAATTATTTAACCAATTGGGACATAAGGATAGTGCAAATTATGCATTTGGAAAGATTATCGAATTAAATAGGAAATCCCCCAGAGTGTACATGATTAATGCGCATTTACATCAAATTCAAAATACTGAAATAACTGAAGAAAATAAGGAAGAGCTACTGCAAGATCTGGTTGATCTCGAAGAAAATAGAGAAAACAGACCATTTTTAGATAAGATTTACAATCAGAGGGCTGAATTTTATATGGCTACTGGCTCAGACAGCCTGGGAATTGTATATTTTAATAAGTCTTTAAGAGCAACACAAAATTCACCACAGTTGAATGCCCTTAATTATGAAAATCTCGCAGAATACAATTTCGATGGAAATGAATACAAATTTGCAGGGAATTATTATGATAGTGTTCTGACTAACCTGCCTGAGAATACCAAAAAATACAGGGCTATTAAAAAGAAACTGGATAATCTGGAAGATGTTATTAAGTATGAAGATGTTGTTCAGTATGCAGATAGCGTAATAACACTTTATAATCTTCCAAAAATTGAGCAATTAACATTTTTCGAAAATTATATTGCCAAATTGAAGTTGGCTGAGGAAGAAGAGGAATTAAGAAAGGAAAATCAGGCTAATGCTGGTTTTGCGGCTTTTGCAGAAACAAAGGGCGGGAAACAAAATAAAGGTAAATTTTACTTTTACAATATTACAAGCCTGGGGTATGGAAAAAACGACTTTAAAACCAAATGGGGAGACCGGGTATTGGAAGATGAGTGGCGTTGGAGCAATAGAAACACAACACAGCTAGCAGAAGGCATAAGGGAACCTCTCATTGCCGATGGTGGTATTGGCACTGGAGAAGAACTAACAGAAGAACAGAAATATTCAGTAGAATATTATTTGGATCAGATACCCACCGATATTGCAGTTATTGACAGTCTAAAATCAGAAAGAAATTTTGCTAACTACCAGTTGGGATTAATTTATAAGGAGAAATTTAAAGAAAACCTTTTGGCTGCAGCTAAATTGGAAAATGTTTTAAAGTCAGAACCAGAAGAACGCCTGGTGCTTCCATCTATGTATAACTTATACAAGATATATGAAGAATCTGGTAGTCCGCTTGCCGAAAACATGAAACAAAATATTATCCAAAGTTATCCCGATTCACGGTATGCTGAAATTTTAGTAAATCCAAAAGCGGTTTTAGCAGGTGCAGCAGACAGTCCTGATTCCAAATATGCCCAACTTTATAAACTATATGAAAATCAGGATTATTTAACAGTTATAACTGGCGCCGAAGCCAACATAAATTTGTATACCGGGGATCCTATCGTACCAAAATTTGAGATGCTAAAGGCAAGTGCTATAGGCAGACTTCAGGGTTATGACAACTTTAAGGAAGCCCTCAATTATGTAGCACTGAATTATCCGAATAATCCGGAAGGTAAAAAGGCACAACAAATGATTGCCGAACAGTTACCCAAATTAGAGCCAAAGGACTTCTCATTAGAAATTGACTCAAAAGGAACGGCTAATTGGAAAGTTATATTTCCATTTAAAAGGCAGAATGACGATAAAGCATTGAAAATCAAAGAAATATTGGAGGGATCTATTGAGGATTTAAAATATAAAAACCTCGTTTCTAAGGACATTTATAATCTGGAGATGGAATTTGTTGTAGTTCATGGATTTAAATCAAAAGACTACGCTTTAGGGTATGTAGAACTACTAAAAAACAACAAGGATTACCGAATTGCTAATGAGAATTTTGTAATTTTATCTTCCAACTATAAAATCATTCAAGTACATAAAAACTTACAAGAATATAAAAATCAAGTTTTAACCCCAAAACCATAAACAAGATGTTTTCTGATAACAAAAAACCTAGAACTATGAGCGAAATAGGAGGACAACCCAACAGAATTGAAAAGAATACCAGAATCAAAGGCGACATAATATCTGAAGCGGACTTTAGGATAGATGGAAAGCTAGATGGTAATGTAAAAACCTCCGGAAAGGTTGTAATTGGCAAAGATGGCTACATTCACGGCAAGGTAGAATGCGTAAATGCCGATATTGAAGGAAGTTTTAACGGAGAACTGCAAGTATCTAATTTACTATCATTAAAGGCATCTGCGGTTATTGAAGGCACTGTAACCGTTGCTAAACTCGCAGTTGAACCTGGCGCTACTTTTAATGCATCATGTACAATGAAAGGTAAAGGAGGTATAAGTTCGAATGAAGCACCTAAGCCTGCAACAGGCAGCAGCTCGATGAGTTCAGGTTCAGGAGGGAGCTATAAATCTGGCGCTGTTAGTGGATCTGGCAGTAAAAATGAACCCGCTAAGGTTTCCTGATCGCACCATTTTTTGGATTTCCATTGTTCCAGTCAAACAGATAGTTTTATAATGGGGCTCACTTAAACTTCTGGAAACGCCTATGTCTCTTGCGCATCTTAATGTAAAAGTCTTAAAGTTATTTCAATCAAAATGGCAAAAGGGAAAAAGGAAGTTAAATACTGGTTAAGTCTTACGGGAATAGCCGTTCAAATGGGAGTTATTATATATTTAGGTGCGAGCTTAGGTCAATGGCTCGATTTGAAGTATCAGAACGAAAAAAACACTTATACCATAATCCTTACTTTATTTGCAGTTGCTATTTCGATGTATTTGGTAATACAGCAAACAAAAAAATTGAACTCCTGATTTGAATAAAAAAATTATCATTTTTACGAGCCTGCTACTTGGCACGCTTTTGATTGTTGGCATACTTCACGCCGGATTCTTGTTCGCTCGCAACCTGGATTTGGATTATCGTCTTCTACTTCTGGGTTATTTGATAAACTTTGCAATGGCTTTGGGGATATACTCAGCCCTGCTTTATTTTGCTGAAAAGCAAAATAAGAATCTCGGATTTTTGTTTATGTTCGGAAGCACTTTAAAATTCATTATCTACTTCTTGATTTTTGACCCAATTTTTATGTTGGACGGTAAGCTCACAAAAGTTGAATTTTTCATTTTTTTTGTACCATATTTTAGTTGTCTGTTTATAGAGACTTTTGCATTAATCAAACTAATGCGGGAAATTGATCATCAATAGAATCCCTATCACCTGTTTTCAGGGGAAAAATAAAATTCTAAATGCTTTTTTCTTTTTAAGAGAATAGCTTACATTTGCACGGATTTTTAGAGACCCATTTTTATAAGTGATATGCGAAATCCTCTTTTGGTAAAATTCTTTCTGGTTTTCACAATTTTCTTCAGTATGACGATATTCGCAAAGGAAGCGGAGATAAGTAGCGAAGAAACCAAAACCGACCTAAAAACGGAAATAGACGAGTATATCCAACATCACCTAAAGGATTCTCATGATTTTTCTTTGTTTTCTTACACTGGCAGTGATGGGGCAGAACATCATGCAGGCTTTCCATTACCGATAATCTTGTGGGATGATGGATTAGTAGTTTTTTCAAGTTCCAAATTCCATCATGGAGAAGAGGTAGCCACCTCAGGAGAGAATCATTACAAATTAGATCACGGTAAAATTTATAAAACAGACGCAACCGGAACTATAAATTATGATGCCGATCACCATGCTTCCAATATAAAACCTTTGGATTTTTCAATAACCAAAAGTGTCATGATGATACTGATCACTGGCTTTTTAATGCTTCTTTTATTTGGAGGGTTAGCTAGGTCGTATGCTAAAAATGGAGGAATCGCCAAAGGGGTAGGAAGGTTTTTTGAGCCAATTATTTTATACATACGAGATGATATTGCAATCGCGACAATAGGAGAAAAAAAGTATCAGAAGTATATGCCTTTTCTACTTACGATTTTCTTCTTTATTTGGTTTTTAAATATGTTTGGACTTACCCCCTTAGGGGTTAATGTAACGGGCAACATTGCAATAACAACTGCATTGGCAATTCTCACTTTTTTGATTACCAATTTGACAGGGACAAAGACCTACTGGAAACACTTATTTGATCCACTGGGGGATTCAATGCCATGGTATGCCAAAATTCCTTTATATATTATATTAATACCTATTGAAGTTTTAGGAATATTTATAAAACCATTTTCATTATTGATACGTCTTTATGCCAACATGCAGGCGGGGCACATTGTTATTATGAGCTTAATTGGACTAATGTTCCTTTTTAAAAATTGGATTGGCAGTTCTTTGTCCTTTGGACTTGCATTTGCCATTTCATTAATTGAAATTCTGGTAGCCTTATTACAGGCTTATATTTTTACAATGTTGTCGGCATTGTATTTTGGTTTTGCTTCTGAGGAACATGAGCATGCAGAAGCACATTAATTTGAATGTTTAATTTTTAATTATATATACTATGACAATTCCAAGAATTGTAGGAGCAGGATTAATTGTAATCGGTGTAGGAGTGGGTATCGGAAGAATCGGTGGCCAGGCTATGGAAGCGATTGCACGTCAACCTGAAGCTTACGGAAAAATTCAAACAGCGATGCTAATTGTTGCAGCGCTTATTGAAGGTATTGGTTTTGCTGCACTTTTTGCAACTGCAGAAAACTAGAAAAATAACTAATGGTAGTAACGGTTGGTTACTGCCATTAGTTTACTTTAAAAGTTGAACAATTAAGATTTAAAAGGCATGGAGAAATTAATAGAAGACTTTTCGTTAGGCTTATTCTTTTGGCAAACTTTGCTGTTTATGGCGTTGGTATTGTTATTGTGGAAATATGCATGGAAACCAATTCTGAGTGCAATTAATGATCGCGAAGAGGGAATTAAAAATGCGTTGGCGGCTGCGGAAGAAGCTAAAAAGGAAATGCAGAATTTAACTTCCGATAATGAGAAATTATTAAAGGAAGCAAGGGCAGAACGCGAAAGCCTCTTAAAGGAAGCAAGGGAAATAAAAGACAAGATTGTAACTGATGCTAAAGAACTTGCTCAGACGGAAGGGGATAAATTAATAAAACAGGCACAAGCCACTATTGAAAGTGAGAAGAAAGCAGCCGTAGCAGATATAAAAAACCAGGTTGCCCAACTCTCTGTTGAAATTGCTGAAAAAGTGATCAAAGAACAATTGTCAAATAAAGAAAAGCAATTGAAGCTGGTTGATGACATGCTTGGTGACATTAAATTGAATTAAGTTAAAATGAGCGAATCAAGAGCAGCCCTACGTTACGCAAAAGCTACTTTAAACCTTGCAATTGAGCAAAAAGCTACAGAGGCAATTGATGGGGATATGCGCGATATAGTGCAAACCATTTCTGATAGCGACGAGCTAAAAGACATGTTGCAAAGCCCAATTCTTGAAGGCTCATCAAAAAATAAAGTCTTAACAGTGATTTTTAAGAATAGCAATGATGTAACCAAGGAGCTCTTTGCATTACTTGTCGCCAAAAGACGAATAGCCTTATTAAATGAAGTAGCCGCTAAGTATATTTCCCTTAACGATAATTTAAAGGGAGAAAACGTGGCCATGGTTACTACCGCAGTGCCTTTAACCCCTTCATTGGAAAAAAAGATTCTTGCACAAGTTGAGAAAATCACGAGTAATAAAATCACTCTGGAAAATCAAATTGATGAAAGCATAGTAGGAGGATTTATATTGCGTATTGGAGATCTGCAATACAATGCTAGTATTTCCAATAAATTGAATAATTTAAAGAGAGAGTTTACAAATAGTATTTAAATAGAAATTACGAATGTAAAAGGAATTAATTCCTTTTTAACATCTTAGATCTGAAATAAAATGGCAGGAGTAAAAGCCGCAGAAGTATCTGCAATCTTAAAAAAACAATTATCTGGATTTGAAGCCAAGGCTTCATTAGATGAGATAGGTACCGTATTACAAGTGGGTGATGGGATAGCCAGGGTATATGGCCTCTCCAATGCTGAATATGGTGAATTAGTTGAATTTGAAGGTGGTTTGGAAGGAATTGTTCTGAATCTTGAAGAAGATAATGTTGGAGTTGTACTATTGGCGCCATCGAGAGAAATTAAGGAAGGCGCAATAGTAAAACGTACCCAGCGTATTGCTTCAATAAAAGCAGGAGAAGGAATTGTAGGTCGTGTAGTAAACACTCTGGGTAGCCCTATAGATGGGAAAGGACCAATTTCTGGAGAACTTTATGAAATGCCATTGGAACGAAAAGCTCCTGGAGTAATTTTCCGTCAACCTGTTTATGAACCATTACAAACTGGTATTAAGGCAGTAGATGCTATGATACCCGTAGGAAGAGGTCAGAGAGAATTGGTTATTGGTGACCGTCAAACAGGTAAAACAACCGTTTGTATAGATACTATAATAAATCAAAAGGAATTTTATGACGCAGGAGAACCTGTCTATTGCATATATGTAGCAATTGGTCAAAAGGCTTCAACCGTTGCGGCTATAGCAAAAACGTTGGAAGATAAAGGTGCTTTAGCTTATACAACTATTGTAGCAGCCAATGCTTCTGAACCAGCTCCAATGCAGGTTTACGCACCTTTTGCGGGCGCGGCTATAGGTGAATATTTTAGAGATACAGGTCGTCCGGCTTTAATTATTTACGATGATCTTTCTAAACAGGCAGTAGCATATCGTGAAGTATCTCTTTTGCTAAGAAGACCGCCGGGGCGTGAAGCTTATCCGGGTGATGTTTTCTATTTGCATTCAAGGTTATTAGAGCGAGCTGCGAAAGTAATAGATGTTGATTCTATAGCGCAGGATATGAATGATTTGCCGGAGGTTTTAAAGCCTATTGTGAAAGGTGGCGGGTCTTTAACGGCCTTACCAATTATTGAAACTCAGGCGGGTGACGTATCTGCATATATTCCTACCAATGTTATTTCTATAACAGACGGACAAATATTTCTGGAGCAGGATTTGTTTAATCAAGGGGTGCGCCCGGCGATTAATGTGGGAATATCTGTGTCCCGGGTTGGGGGTAATGCTCAGATTAAGTCTATGAAAAAAGTTGCAGGGACATTAAAACTGGATCAGGCGCAATTTCGGGAATTGGAAGCATTTTCAAAATTTGGATCTGACTTAGACGCGGCTACTTTGAATGTAATTGAAAAGGGCAGGCGTAATGTTGAAATTTTAAAGCAGGCTCAAGCCGACCCTTTTACTGTTGAAGATCAGGTTGCTATAATTTATGCTGGCTCTAAAAACTTATTAAGAAATGTTCCGGTTAACAAAGTGAAGGAGTTTGAAAAAGACTATTTAGAATTTCTCAAAGCTAAGCACAGAGACGTATTAGATATTTTGAAAGCTGGTAAATTAACGGATGAGGTAATTGATACCTTAACATCTGTATGTAAAGACCTGGCAGGTAAATATCAAGGCTAATCTCTGAATTCACAATTTAAGAAATGGCAAATTTAAAGGAAATAAGAAATAGAATAGTATCGGTATCTTCTACCATGCAGATAACCAGCGCCATGAAAATGGTGTCTGCTGCTAAGCTGAAAAAAGCTCAGGATGCCATTACCGCAATGCGTCCTTATGCCAATAAACTTGCAGAATTGTTGCAAAATTTCAGTGGAAGTATAGATGGTGAAACGGGGAGTAAATATACAGACAACAGAGACCTGAATAACGTTCTGATTGTAGCAATTACATCCAACAGAGGACTGTGTGGGGCGTTTAACTCCAATATAATTAAACACTGCCTGTCAATACAGAAAGACCATTACGCGGGTCAGAAAGTTGATTTTATAACAATAGGAAAGAAGGCGCACGACCTTATTGGAAAAAAACATACTGTTGTTTCTGACCATAGCAAAATCTATGAAGAACTCACTTTTGATAATGCAGCAGAAATTGCAGAAGAATTAATGCAATTATATACTGATGAGTCCTATGACAAAATTGAAGTAGTATATAATAAATTCAAAAATGCGGCTACACAAATAGTCACCACAGAGCAATTCTTACCAATTGTGCCCATGGAGCAGGATTCAAATACCTCTGCTGACTATATTTTTGAACCTGCAAAAGCAGCTATAGTAGAAGAGCTTATTCCTAAGTCCTTAAAAACACAGTTATACAAGTCAATAAGAGATTCATTTGCAAGTGAACATGGAGCCAGAATGACCGCAATGCATAAAGCCACTGATAATGCTACTGATTTAAGAGATCAGTTAAAACTGACTTATAATCAGGCTCGTCAGGCGGCTATTACCAATGAAATCCTTGAAATAGTAGGTGGCGCGGAGGCATTGAACAATTAACACTTTCATAGCCAGGTTTAATTGAATAAACAATAATTATCCCGCCTATAGCGGGATTTTTTTTTGGTAGGGTTTTTATAGATGCTTACCTAATTTTTTTGGCACCAAATTTGGTTTTATATCTTTACGAAAGCATAAATAAAAGAGAATTATGAAAAATGCAGCAATATTAATACTTACTGTTTTTAGCCTTTACGGATGCTCCTCCCAAAAGAAATTAACCACTGAACCACCATTCCATATAAAGAATCCTTCATATCAGCAATATGCCGGAGGCATGGAAGAAAGTGGCACGGGTTTTATCCTGCAATTACCTGTTGATGTTGAGACTGGCGACGAAATAGAATTTTTAGAAGTCTTTTTCAGGGGACATATATTTGAAGCAGAGATAAAAGAGGAAGGAGACAACCTGCAGATTATCTGCAATTATAAAGACACAAGTAAGGATAAAAAGCCAGATATTATAATGCATTCAGATCCTAAAGAGGAAGTAGGAAATCAACCCCCTGGTTCTATAAACAGGAAAAATGCAGATTTTCCATTTGATTTGAACAGAGATGAAGCGGTTGTTAGTTATAAAGTTATGACAGGTGATCCGAAAAATAATAAAGTAACCTATTTTAAAATCACGGGAATAAAGAGCAAGCCTTCACGTATATATCAGTGAACTCCAAATTACAGACTTTGTTCCATGGGTTTAAATACCTAATTTTAAGCCCAAATCTTAAAGCCTTTGAGTTTATTTAAAAAACTTTTTAAGCAAACATTCATTTATGGCTTGGCTACTGTGTTGCCTCGTATGCTGTCCTTTATTTTGGTCCCTATTTATACCAAAGTTATGCCACCGGGATCATATGGAGAGGTGACATTAATTTTTTCCTGGTTTGCAATCTTTAATGTGATCCTGGCTTATGGCATGGAAACAGCCTTTTTTAGATTCTTCAATGGCGAAGATGATAAAAATAAAGTGGTTACCACCTCATTAATTTCCTTGGGAGTTAGCACCTTATTATTTACGATTCTGGCCCTATTGTTACAAAACCAAATGGTTGAGGTATTAAATATAGAACAGCGCTATATTAAGTATGTCATATTTATTCTTGCCCTGGATGCTCTTGCGATTATCCCTTTTGCATGGCTTCGGGCAAATGAAAGACCCATGCGGTACGCGATGGTGAAAACGGTGAATGTGACCGTGAATTTAGGTTTGAATATCTTTTTCCTCCTTTTGCTTCCAGGTCTGGCCGAAGCGAATCCAGAAGGCTTATTGAATGCCATCTATATAGCTGATTTTGAAATATCATACATTTTAATTTCTAATTTAACAGCTAGCGGAATTACCTTAATTATGATGGGAAATCTATACGCTAAAAGACCTATAACTTTTGACAAAGCTCTATTGATTAGAATGTTAAAGTATGGAACGCCCGTAATGATTGCTGGAATTGCTTTTACAATAAATGAAGTTTTTGATAGAATATTACTTGCAGAGTTATTACCTCCGGATATTGCCAAGAGTGAAATGGGTAAATATTCTGCTTGTTATAAACTGGCGCTTTTTATGACTCTATTTGCCACGGCCTTTCGCCTTGGGATTGAGCCTTTTTTCTTTAGCCATTCCTCTTCTGAACATCCTCAGCGTGCCTATGCCCAAATCACAAATTATTTTGTTGTCCTGGGGAGTGTAATATTATTAGCGGTTGTAGTTTTTGCAGATGTTTTAAAAGTCATTTTTATTCAGAACCAGGCATATTGGGAGGCTATGCCAATAGTACCGGTGATAGTATTAGCGAGCTTTTGCCTGGGGATTTACCACAATCTTTCAGTTTGGTATAAGGTTACAGACAGAACACAATTTGGCGCTTATATTTCTATTGTAGGGGCAATAATTACAATTGGGATTAATTATTTATTCATTCCGGACTGGGGGTACTATGCCTCTGCATTTGCTACTTTGGCGGCCTACGGAAGTATGATGGTAATCTCTTATCTCTTCGGTAGAAAGTACTATCCTATTCCTTATAATTTTAGAAAAATAACCTTTTACTTAGGATTATCTGTCCTGTTTGCCGCGCTTTCATTTTACGTATTTAACAGAAATTTGATAATAGGTAGTGCCTTGCTTTTAGTATTTTTAATCCTACTCTACAAAATGGAAAATGAAACGCTTAAAAGAATATTTTTAGGAGTAATAATTGGCAAAAAAAATAGCACATAAAATGAAAGTTAAAATTATTAATAAATCAGATCATGCTATCCCCGAATATGAAACACCAGCTTCGGCAGGGATGGATCTTCGGGCCAATATAACTGAATCAATTACGTTACAACCACTAGAAAGGGCTGTTGTTAAAACCGGGTTATTTTTGGAAATCCCTGTCGGATATGAAGCGCAGGTAAGACCGCGAAGCGGTTTGGCGGCTAAGAAAGGAATAACGGTGCTTAATGCACCAGGGACAATAGATGCAGATTACAGAGGAGAAATTGGCGTGATTCTTGTGAACTTGTCCAAAGAAGAATTCACCATTGTGAATGGGGAACGCATAGCCCAATTAGTGATCTCGGCACATGAGCGAGCTGAATGGGTGGAAACAGAAATTTTAACTGAGACCACCAGGGGAGAAGGTGGGTTTGGAAGTACAGGGATTAAATAAAGTCCTTTATTGGTTAGGATTTATGCAAAGGTATAATATGAACGTTAGGCTTAAATGGGTTATTTATATTTTAGGGATATTTATTTTCTCTCAGCTAAGCTATGCTCAGGAAGAAGAAAGTGCGGAGGTATTTTTGGAGGATTATACAGACGAATTTCAAGAAACATTTTTTGAAGCATTAAAGCAAAAAGGGATTGAGAACTATGACAAGGCTATTAATCTTTTTCTCAAATGCAAAAGTCTGGATAGCACATACAATGTTGTTGACTTTGAATTAGCTAAATCTTATTTAGCAAATAAGCAATATGTAGAAGCTCAGCAATACGGGGTTGAAGCATTAAAGTCAGAACCTGAGAACTTTTGGTATTTAAATGTGGTAGTTGAGATTTTGCAAAAACAGGGCAACTCGATGGAGATGATTGAAGAGCAAATTTCTTTTGACAATAGTAAGCTTATAGAAAATCTGGCACTGATTTACTTCCAAAAAAAGAATTATCAAAAGGCTTTGAATATCTTGAAAGATATGGAAGACTCTTCTTTTAAAGAAGCGCTTTCACTAAGGATTAAAGATACTTTGGATCGTACGAAGAGTATTGAAGAAATAAAGGAAGTTCCTCCGGCCCAAAATACCGATCTGAACCCTCTTTTGAAGTATAAGGAAGAAATTGGAGAATTAATTCGCACTAAGAATTATACTTCCTTAATTAGTAAAGCAGATTCGGCTTTGGAGGAATTTCCAACTCAGCCTTATTTTTATTACGCAAAGGGGATGGGTTTAAATAGAAGCGGGAAACAGAAAGAAGCAACAGGTGAATTGGAAACTGCTTTGGATTTTCTTATAGATGATATTGAACTTGGCAATGATATATACAGAGAGCTGGCAAATGCGTATACATTTTTAGGAAATTCATCAAAGGCAAATATGTATCTTAGTAAAATCAAATCTGGCTCCTGATCGAATGAAAAGCAATACCAATAGTTGGAATAGATGGGTCATAATTACCGTTCTGGCAATGCTTTCTTTCTCTTGCAAATCAAGCAAGGTAGTTACAGCAAGCGAGGTTGATAAAAAGCTTACCACCAAGGCAATAATCAAAAATCATTATAAAAACCAATTAGAATTCAAGACCATAAGCGGGAGGATGAAAGTTGAGTACAATGATGGTGGTGCCATTCAAAGCTTTAATGTTAGCCTGAGAATGGAAAAGGATAATGCAATTTGGATGAGTGCCCCTCTGGGCGTTGTCAAGGCATTAATTACCCCTAAAAGAGTAACCTTCTATAATAAACTTCAAAATGAGTATTTTGATGGAGACTTCACTTATTTGAGCAAGTTATTGGGATCTGAATTAGATTTTAACAAAGTACAGAATTTATTACTGGGGGAGGCACTATTTGATTTGCGGACAGAGAAATATATTTCCCTTGCTACGGAAGAATACTATGAGCTTAAACCTAAAAATGTGGGCGATCTGTTCAAAACACTATTCTTAATTGAACCAAGAAATTTTAAAATTGCCACACAGCAGTTATCTCAACCCTGGAATAAGAGACTATTAGAGATTTATTACAAATCATATCAGGAAAAGAATAACCAAATCTTACCTGAGGAAATTCAGATTACAGCAATTGATACTGACCAAATAACCAATATTGCCATACAATTTAGGAATATAGAGTTGAATAGAATATTGAATTTTCCCTATAAAATACCAAAAGGATTTGAAGAAATAGTTTTGAAGTAAAATGAGAATTGCAAAGCAATATCCTGTATATATACTATTTGTTATTTTAGCGCTACTGGGTTCAAATGCATTTGGACAGACTAACGAACAGAAAGCCTTGGAAACAAGGAGAGAACAGCTGCAAAAGGAAATTGAGGATATAAACAGACTGTTATTTGCAGAAAAAAAACAAAAAGGTACTGTTCTGGATCAAATGCAGGTGTTAGACCAGAAAATTAACGTTAGGCAGCAATTGATCCGAGTTACTAATCAGCAAGCTAACCTTCTTAACAGGCAAATAAATGCCAATATTCGAAATATTTCCAAGCTTCGGGAAGATTTGGAAGCCTTGAAAGAAGAGTACGCCACAATGATCCAAAAATCATATCAGAATAGATCTCAACAAAGCAGGTTAATGTTTCTCTTGTCTTCAGAAAACTTTTTTCAGGCCTTTAAAAGATTACAATATATGAAACAATATACTCAGTTTAGAAAAGAGCAGGGGGAGGATATTGTCAGGAAAACCGAAGAACTTACTCAATTAAACAATGATTTAACCAACCAACGAAAAGAAAAAGAGGTTTTGTTGGCCCTGAATTTAAAGGCGAAAGGTGAATTACTGAATGAGATAAAAGCTCAAAAAAATCTATTGAAGTCAATTCGACAAAATGAGAGCAATTATGCCTCGGCGATTAAGAAGAAAAAACAGGAAGCACGAAAAATTGATCAACAAATAGAACGATTAATCCGGAGTGCTATAGCTGCCTCGAATAAGAAGGCGGGGAAAAGCGTAACATCAAATAAATTTGTTTTAACACCGGAAGCGACCCTGGTAGCAAATAACTTTTCTGCGAATAAAGGAAATCTTATCTGGCCGGTTGAAAAGGGTATTAAACAACAGGGTTTTGGTATATATAAAGATGCTGTTTATCCTGGCATTAAACATCAGAGTAATGGGGTAATTATAGCAACGGATGAAGGCGCTACTGCCCGTGCGGTTTTTGAAGGGGAAGTGATCGCAATTTTGGCGGTACCAGGAGGAAATAAAGGTGTTCAGATTAAACACGGAAACTTTATAAGCACCTATTACAATCTTTCAGATTTGTATGTAAAAAAAGGCGATAAAGTAAGCTTGAAAGAAGAGCTCGGAAAAATATATACTAATCGGTATAATGGTCTGACACAGCTAAAATTTTACCTCTACAAGGATGCCACAAGATTGAATCCTGAAGAGTGGATTTACCGACTTTAATTATAAATAGAATATGGGATCAATAACTGATATTAAAGGGACTTTTACTTTACACAATGGAGTTAAAATGCCATATTTCGGTTTAGGAGTTTATCTTTCTGAAGACGGGAAAGAGGTAATAAACGCTATAAAATGGGCATTGGAGGCAGGATATCGTCATATAGATACTGCAGCTATATATAATAATGAAGAAGGGGTAGGAGTTGGAATAAAAGAAAGTAATGTGCCCAGGGAAGATATTTTTGTTGTGAGTAAAGTTTGGAACTCAGATCAGGGCTATGACAATACACTTAGGGCATTTGATAAAAGCCTTAATAGACTGGGATTGGAATATCTAGATCTTTATTTGGCACATTGGCCGGTAGTGGGAAAATATAAGGATACCTGGAAAGCCATGGAATATCTTTATAAGCAGAAACGAGTTAGAGCTATTGGAGTAAGTAACTTTATGCAACATCACCTGGAAGATTTATTGGGCACAGCAAATATAGTTCCTATGGTAAATCAGATGGAATTTCACCCATATTTGGTACAACAAAGCCTTTTGGACTTTTGTTCAGATAAAAATATTCAATACGAAGCCTGGTCTCCAATGATGCAAGGCAAGATTTTTGGAATAGACACCTTTAAAGAAATTGCAAATAAATACAACAAGACCATTGCTCAAATAGTCTTGCGCTGGGATTTACAAAAGGGAGTAATTACCATACCTAAATCGTCGAAGCGGGAAAGAATTTTAGCAAATGCTGATATTTTCGACTTTGAGTTAACCCCCGAGGACATGGCTAATTTGGATAGTCTTGATAGAGGGCAGCGTTATGGCCCGGACCCCAATAATTTCGATTTCTAAATAAGAAAATATCAGGATAAATTTATTCTTCTATAAATAATGCCCGGAGTTCGGTAGCATCATTTGGCTTCATTTTACCAGCCAGTACTAAACTGAGTTGTTTTCTTCTTAATGCGCCCTCAAAACGTTCAGATTCCAATGCAGTTTCGGGGATTATGGGTGGAACTTGAGTTGGTTTTCCAGTTTCGTCTACAGCAACAAAGGTATAAATAGCTTCATTAGCTTTAGTACTCTCCCCGCTCAATCTATCTTCCATCCAGACATCAAGATAAACTTCCATTGAAGTTCTAAAGGTTCGGGATATTTTAGCCTCAACCGTAACCACACTGCCCAATGGAACAGAACGGTTAAAAGCAACATGATTAACAGATGCCGTAACAGTAATGCGACGGCTATGTCTTCTTGCAGCTATACTGGCAGCCCGGTCCATGCGTGCCAATAGTTCACCACCAAAAAGATTATTCAATGGATTAGTTTCGCTGGGCAAAACCATATCCGTCATTATTGTTCTTGAATCACTGGGTGTTTTTGGCTGCATATGGAAAGTTTTTTCAAAGATACGCAGCAATTGTATTGAAGAAAAAGAAAGAAACTATTTTGTAGACAACATCCACGCGTCTTGTGATTCTGTGCGCTTTACTTTCTTTAGAAAACTTAAAGCTTCTTCCGGGTCTTCGTAGCTGGCATAAGTAACCTGATGTAAACCATAATCATTAACACCTAGATAAGTTGCATGATAGCCTTTGGTACGCAGTTGCGTAACTTTCTTATCTGCATTTTCCCGAATTCTAAATGCTCCGGCAATTATATGGTGATTACCCTTACTTTTTTTTGTAACATGAAGCTTAAGTTCGGGTAATTCAAGTGGCTTTGAGTTAAAGAATGTTGCTTCCTGAATATTTTTAGACACAAGGGTTTGGGCTTCCTCTATAACGAGTTGCTTCTTGTTAAGCGTTTCTCCATAATACCGGTAAGCTGTCATACCCGTAGACAGGGCTAATAACAGGATAGCAGCATACTTAAAATATGGCCTGAATGAAGTTCTTTCCCGTTGTTCGGGGGTAATAATAAAGGGTATCTTTTCTTCTAACTCAACTACTTGTTCCTTAAGGTTTTCACGGGTGACATTTGGAGACACAAAAGATGAAAGACCATAAGAAGACGTAAGATAATTTACCTCATTAGAGGGTTGAAATTGCAATTTACCTTCCCTGTTTAACCATAATTCACCTATAGATGATATTTTCAGCCTCTCTCCGGAATGTAATCGTTCTCTCCACGTTTTTGTAACATCCAGGGTTTGCTTCAAAATCTCCTCATATGACTTGTTTTCTGCATTGGCCATATATGAAACCAACAAACCATCATTTGAGGATAATTGTTCATTAAATGATATACGTTTTGAAGGAGGGTAAAAGGTATTGGTTGACTTTAGAAGTACTGCAGATTTCATTTGCGTTAGAAAGGCACCAAAATCAGGAACTACAACGCAGTTGTAGCGGTATAAAAGTTCTTGAATGTAGTGCTCAATTCCCATAAACACAAAGATGGAGAAAAATTTGAGGGTCTCAAACTAGAGAAGAGAACTTTTTATTAACATAATATTTTGTGTAATTTGTGAATAACTTAAAAAATTTTATAAATGACTAAGGATGAGTTAATTGCAGTTCTAAGACTGCAAAATATCCCTTACATCGGTGATATAACAGCTAAAAAGCTGATAGCTCATTGTGGCAGTCCAATTGCAATTTTTACAGATAAAAGGCAACATCTTGAAAAAATTTCAGGAATTGGGTCTGTGGTCTTAAGCAGATTGCACAATAGAAAACATCTTCTTGCGGCAGAGCTTGAGTATGAATTTATTCTTAAAAATGGAATATCCTATTCATATTTTATGGACCCTAATTATCCTGCTTATCTTAAACACTGTATAGACGGCCCGATCTTACTTTTTAAAAAAGGGAACATTAAACTTGGGAATAAAAAAATAATCAGTATCGTGGGGACACGTAATAGCACTGCTTATGGCAGGGCTTTCTGTGAAAAATTCATTGAGGATATAGCGCCCTTAGACCCTGTTATAATAAGTGGCTTTGCATATGGAATTGATATTTGTGCTCAACGAGCTGCTTTAAAAAATGGCCTTCAGACCATTGCCTGTGTGGCACATGGATTAAATCAAATATATCCAAAAGCACACCTTAAGTATGTTGAAGAAATTAATAAGAACGGGGGTTTTTTGACTGAATTTTGGAGTTCAAGTAATCCCGATCGGGAAAATTTTTTAAAAAGAAATAGAATTATTGCGGGGATAAGCGAGGCTACAATTGTTATAGAATCTGCAGAAAGCGGCGGCAGTCTTGTAACTGCTAATATTGCAAATAGCTATAATCGGGATGTATTTGCTGTACCTGGGCGAATAGAAGATAAATATAGTTTAGGATGCAACAATCTTATTAAAGGTCAAAAGGCGCATATGCTCACTTCTGCTGCAGATCTGATTTATTTAATGAATTGGCAATTGGAAGAACATAAAACTGTCGCTGTACAAAAACAACTTTTTGTAGAATTAGATGAAAATGAAAAGGTAATCTACTCTTTCTTGCAGAAAGACGGGCGCCAATTGTTAGATCAAATTGCTTTGGAATGTCAGTTACCTGTATTTAAGACAGTATCAAGTCTTTTGAATATGGAAATGAAAGGAATGATACGGCCTTTACCAGGGAAACGGTATGAAGCTATTTAGTTCAAATCAGACCAGACAGTTTGTTTGTTTCAAATTTATGATGCTGAAACCTCCTAATAAGGGTGTTCATCGATAAAATACACTAATAAAACTGTAGATTAATTTTTGATCTTTCAGTAAAAGACTTACTTACAAACCGCTTAGTTGGTTATCAAAAATCTAATACCCTACTTTATTTCTAACTCTTTCGAGAACTGTATCGGCCACTTTTTTAGCTTTTTCAGCACCTATTGACAATGCATCATCCACCTCATTGAGATGATTCATATAATAATTGAATTTATCACGGGGAGTTTTAAACTTCTCAATGATTAATTCGTAAAGAGCTTGTTTGGCATGCCCATAGCCATAATTTCCATTTAAGTAATTTGATCGCATTTTAGCAATCTGGGCATCAGAGGCTAAAATTTGGTATAATGAAAAAGTGGTATCCGTTTCGGGGTCTTTAGGGTCTTCAAGAGACTTACTGTCCGTAACAATACTCATCACTTGTTTGCGCAGTTTTTTATCCGGCTGAAAAATATCTATTAAATTGCCCTTACTTTTACTCATTTTCGCTCCATCTGTCCCTGGAATATACATAGTATCTTTTTGGACCTGTGCCTCGGGCATTACAAAAGTCTCACCCAATTGCGAGTGAAAACGCGATACAACATCTCGTGTCATTTCTATATGTTGTAACTGATCTTTACCAACCGGGACAGTATTAGCATCATATAACAATATATCTGCAGCCATTAACATGGGGTAGGTAAATAACCCTGCGTTAACGTCTTCTAGCCTGTCTGCTTTGTCTTTAAATGAATGGGCTAAGGTTAGTCGTTGATAAGGATAAAAACAGCTTAAATACCATGCCAGTTGCGTTACTTGCGGGACATCGCTCTGTCTGTAAAACACGGTGCTTTCTATATCGAGCCCAAATGCAAGCCAGGTTGCTGCGGTTGCATAAGTGTTATGTCTAAGCTCAACGCCATTTTTTATTTGGGTAAGGGAATGCATATCAGCAATAAACAGGAAAGAGTCATTTTCACGATCTTTTGCCATATAGATTGCAGGTATAATCGCTCCAAGGATATTTCCAAGGTGTGGAGTTCCTGTACTTTGTATGCCGGTTAATATTCTTGCCATTTTGTTTATATTACAGAGGCAAAAGTAAAAGAAATACGATTACCCTGCTAAAATTGTTATTTTTGATTTATGCGCTTACTTCTGGAAAAATTAGGGCACATTCTCTATCGTATTTGGTTTTATATCCTCGTTAGTCTTCCAATTTTGGTTTTTTTCCCTCTACTTCTCTTAACAACCCTTTCAGAAAGGACTTATCCACAATTTTTTTGGCTGGCACGCAATTTATGGGCAAATACCATTATTTACGGGATGTTTTGTTTTCCAAGAATATCTTACGAGCAAAGGTTGGAAAAAGGTCAAAGCTATATGTTGGTTGCAAATCATACCAGCATGCTGGACATTATGATGATGTTAAAAACAAGTAAGAACCCCTTTGTCTTTGTAGGTAAGAAAGAGTTGGTTAATATTCCTGTTTTTGGATTTTTTTATAAACGTGTCTGCATTCTTGTCGACAGAGAAGACAGTCGAAGCAGGACAGGTGTATATAGAAGAGCACAGAAAAGATTAAATCAGGGCCTTAGTATTTGTATTTTTCCGGAAGGTGGCGTACCCGAGGAGGACGTAATACTTGATGAATTTAAGGATGGAGCCTTTAAAATGGCAATAGCACATAATATTCCTGTAGTTCCAATTACCTTTTATGACAACAAAAGCCGTTTTCCGTTTACATTTTTCAGTGGAAGCCCGGGTATTGCAAGAGTAAAGGTTCATTCCTTTTTCAAAACAAAAGAACTAATGGAAAATCAAAAATCGGAATT
>CAJQNH010000001.1 GCA_905479615.1 uncultured Eudoraea sp. | reverse complement strand
GGCTTCGGTAGCCATGTTCTTTACTAAAACGGTTGCTGTAAAAATGCTGCCTTTCGATAATAAAAATGAATTTCAGGTGGTCATAGACATGCCTGAAGGTACAACGCTTGAAAGGACTGCTGTTGTTGCAAAAGAAATTTCACAGTATTTATCTACTCGTCCGGAGGTTATTAATTATCAAAGCTATGTAGGAACTTCAGCTCCCATAACCTTTAATGGACTAGTAAGGCACTATGATCTCAGGAGCGGTAGCAATGTTGCTGATATCCAGGTAAACTTAATAGATAAGCACGAAAGAAGTGCTCAAAGTCATCAGATTGCCAGCCTTCTGCGCCCTGAAATTAGAAAAATCGGAAAAAAATATAACGCAAACGTAAAAGTGGTGGAAGTACCCCCGGGACCACCGGTGTTATCAACCATCGTTGGAGAAATTTATGGGCCGGATTATGACGAGCAGATTGCCGTTGCTAATCAGGTAAGGGGCCTGTTAAACAATACCAAAGATGTTGTGGATGTAGATTGGATGGTAGAAGCAGAGCAAACCGAGTATGAATTCATCATAGATAAGCAAAAGACAATGCTTTATGGTGTGACGCCACAGCAAATTACCCAAACATTAAATTTGGCTCTCTCGGAGAGAGCCATAACAAACTTATATGATGAAGACGCATCCAATCAGGTAGATTTGATACTTGCCCTGGACGAAAAAGAGAAATCTACTATTGATCATATTTCTCAACTCAAGATTAAATCAAAAATGGGAACTATGAATACCATAGGAGATTTAACGGATATTAATAAAACCTTTACTGCCAAAAGCATTTATAGAAAAAATCAAAAACGGGTGGTTTATGTTGTTGCTGATATGGCTGGCGAATTGGAGAGCCCGGTTTATGCTATCCTGGGCATGAGTGATAAATTAAAGGAAATTGATATTCCGGAAGGATATAAGCTTGAAGAACTTTACATTAAACAGCCAGATTTTGAAGATGATTACACTATAAAATGGGATGGAGAGTGGCAAGTTACATTGGAGGTCTTCAGGGATTTGGGAATTGCATTTCTTGGGGTTATTGTCATTATCTATATTTTAATTGTAGGGTGGTTTCAAAATTTTAAGGCACCCATAGTGATGATGGTGGCAATTCCACTTTCTTTGGTGGGAATTGTTCTGGGTCATTGGTTGTTAGATGCATTTTTTACGGCTACTTCTTTTATTGGAATGATAGCATTGGCTGGAATAATGGTAAGAAATTCCGTGCTGCTCATAGACTTTATAAACCTTCGTGTGGCAGAAGGTATTCCGTTAAAACAAGCTGTAATTGACGCAGGCGCAGTTCGTACAACTCCCATACTCCTAACCGCCGGTACTGTGGTAATTGGTGCCTTTGTCATTCTTTTTGACCCTATTTTTCAGGGCCTGGCAATTTCATTAATGGGAGGAACTATTGCTTCAACAGTACTTACGCTGCTGGTAGTACCACTTGTATATTATTTGATAGAACGTAAAAATCACAAAATATGAAATTACTAATCGTTACCGTTGTAGATCAGTTTGATGAAGACATTCTGCGGCTTTTTAAAAAAGCCAATATTGAAAGTTTTAGCGGTTCGGAAATAGATGGATATAAACAACAGGCATCCCTGTTAATGACCTCAAAATGGTTTCCAGTAGTTAAAGGTGGGGTAGAGTCCAGTCTTTTTTTCTCTTTTACCGAAGATGCAAAAATAGATGTTATCTTTAGCCTGATTGAAGAGTTTAACAAAAACCTGGTGACCAACAATCCCATAAAAGCAATTGTAGTTCCAATAGAAAGATCAATTTAAAATATAATAAGTATGAAAAACAGAATTGTTAGGGCTGTAGCCGGTAGCTTTATTCTAATTAGCTTAATACTATCCATTTACGTAAACATTAATTGGTTATGGTTTACTGCATTCGTTGGACTAAACCTCTTACAGTCGTCATTCACAAAATGGTGTTTAATGGAGGATATCTTATCCAAATTTGGTATAAAGGATTAGCTAAATACTTTGGTTATTATTCAAAAGTTGATTTGAATTATATAAGAAAGACAGCATAGATAAACTTTGATAATTATAATAACTTTTTATAACTTTTAAAGTAAGGTTTATCTTGAAAATCCTACTTTTATGGCATAATAATTATAGTTTAATATTTAATCATGTCAGAAAAAATTGAACGTGTAAAAACACTCATATTAGGTTCAGGTCCTGCTGGTTATACGGCTGCTATTTACGCAGCCCGGGCAGATCTAAAACCACTTATGTATACCGGGATGGAGCCCGGAGGGCAATTAACCACCACTACGGAAGTCGATAATTTTCCCGGTTACCCTGAAGGTATAGACGGACCAACGATGATGGTCCAGTTGCAGCAACAGGCAGAACGCTTTGGAACAGAAGTTCGCATAGGTATGGCTACTGCGGTTGACTTCAGTAAGGAAATTGGAGGCATTCACAAAGTTACCATAGATGATTCTAAAGTAATAGAGGCGGAAACCGTAATTATTTCCACAGGCGCAACTGCAAAATATTTGGGTATTCCCAGTGAACAACGTTTACGTGGCGGTGGAGTTTCGGCTTGTGCAGTGTGCGACGGATTTTTCTACAAAGGGCAAGATGTAGCAATAGTAGGAGGTGGTGATACGGCAGCTGAGGAGGCATCATATCTCGCAAATATTTGTAATAAAGTTACGATGTTGGTCCGAAAGGACTTTATGAGAGCCTCGAAGGCCATGCAACACAGGGTAAACAGTCTGCCAAACATTGATTTGCGGTATAATTCAGAAGTAGATGAAGTACTAGGCGATCAGGTTGTTGAAGGTTTACGAATTGTGAATAATAAAACTGGTGAAAAAGAAGAAATTCCTATTACAGGATTCTTTGTTGCCATAGGTCATAAACCCAATACGGAGATTTTCAAGGATCAGTTAGAGATGGATGAAACAGGTTATCTTTTGACACAGGGTAAATCCACTAAAACAACTAAGCCAGGAGTTTTTGCCAGCGGTGATGTTCAGGATAAGGAATACAGACAAGCCGTAACGGCTGCAGGAACCGGCTGTATGGCAGCCTTGGATGCAGAACGTTATTTGGCAACAGTTGAAACACCTCAGGAGGTGTCCTGATTTATTAGGCGAGCTAATTTCTGTAAAATATAAAAGACCGCCTTATTGGGCGGTCTTTTATATTTAAATATCCAGGCTACTAATCTACTCGCATGTAATTTTCTGAGAAAGTCCTGTTACCTTCTGCATCAGTTGATATCTGACTGTAGGTGTTATCCTTCAATTCTAATTCAAAAGTAAATTTTCGTAAAGTCTCCAAATCTCTCATCATACCCTTATCACCATATTCAATGGTTTCTATTAATTCGGTATCTGTTAATTTATAACTTCCATAGCCAAATCTCCCTACAACATCATTTCCATCTGAGTCCTTTGTGTCACTAGAGGTGGTTCGAGACCACATGACCTTACCGTCATAATACATTTTAACCTGTCTGTAACCTTCAGCAAGAGGTACAGTATCAATAATGTTTTCGCCATCATAGTTATAAAAACTTTGTAATTCCCAGGTGCCTTCAATTGTATGCATTGTGTTAGGTTTCACAGATGTGATTGCAGTAGTAGTGATTAGGAGCACTACTAATAAAACCATTCCCAGTAATTTCTTCATGTTAGTGTATTTTATAAGATTCTTAAATAGTTCTTAAAAGTTACAATTTTTTTTGTGAAACAAACAGAATATAAGGGAATAAATAATGAATTGTAAATGGCTGGCTACCAGTTTAATTATTAATCACAAAAAGAATTAATAAGTGAGGTCAGTTTTTTAATGTCTTGCTCAGTATGTAATGCCGTTATTACTATCCTGCTTTTTAAGCTGGCTTCTTCCGATGGATAATTGAAATCAGTTACAATAATTCCGTTGGTATACAGAAATTTTGTTAATTCAATATCTGAATAACCAAATACCGGGAATCCTTGGATAAAGCTAAATTTCTCAATGTCATTTATGTTATTTAAGAAAAAACTCATATTATAATCCAAAATCCTTTTCTTAGATTTATATATTTCTTCAGCCTCAATTAATGTGCCCATACTTGCAGGTGATGGGGGCGAAGCTCCGGCATAAAAATCCGTTTTTATTACTTGTTTTAACCTTTCACTGTTCCCAAAGATTGCTCCTGCATCTATGCCTAGTGCTTTACCCAAAGAGCAGCAAATTAGT
The DNA here is from genome assembly GCA_905479615.1 of uncultured Eudoraea sp. Taxonomy (GTDB): domain Bacteria; phylum Bacteroidota; class Bacteroidia; order Flavobacteriales; family Flavobacteriaceae; genus Eudoraea. The sequence continues at coordinate 5,408 of CAJQNH010000001.1, read as the reverse complement.
AGTTCTTTTGGTTTGAAATTTAAGAGAATTTGGAAAACACCACTATTATCGGGGCCTATTTGCCCAATACCGTGTGAATCATCTGCCACAAGAATGCATTTATTTAAAGGTAGTGACATTAACCCTTGAAATTGTGGGTAGTTGTAACCCGAAAAATCTATGGAATCTAACAGAATTACTGGTATTGCATCCTTATTTGATGACAGATGATCCCTTAATGCAATATGCAATGCCGAATAAGTGATATAGGGTTTGTTGTTGAATTGGTAAAGGGCAGAATGGCTATTTGGAGTATAGAACAATCGATACTGCTTACTACTAAATAAACTGCAAATTAATTGACCGGCAAGATATCCAGAAGATAGAACTGCACAATCTTCACTACCAACCCATTTTGAAAGATGAGTTTCCACTTCTTTATAAACCGATAGCTGAACATTGGAATTTCTGGAAGCACCATAGCTGGTTCCATATTTTTTGATATTTGTGATAAAAATATTCTGGAAGTCACTATCAGTTTGCATCCCAAAATAGGATGTTCCACCGAAGTAAAGAAATTTCTTTCGATCTACTAAAATTTCGCGGCCCGGAAAAGAATCAATATAAGAGGTCATTTTAATAATTCTATTCCGCTGCCATTAATCTTTGGAAAAACAACGCTGCCGTTTTCTTTAATTTCAACTCCTTTTGCAATATCCTCAGATAATAACATCGCCCCATCCATATCTACATAATCCAATTTCGGTAATAACTGAGCTATAGCAGAAATCCCAACGGTAGACTCTGTCATACACCCTACCATGACTTTTAAACCTAGTTCCCTGGCTTTATCTATCATTCTTAAAGCCGGTGTTAGTCCCCCGCATTTTGTCAATTTTATGTTTATGCCATTAAAATGGAGTGCACATTTCTCCACATCACCCTCTACAATACAACTTTCGTCTGCAATTACCGGAAGAATACTTTGGTGAATTACTTTTTCCATCCCTTCCCAGTCATCTGCTTTAAGAGGTTGTTCCAAAAATTCAACGCCCAATTCCTTTAACAAAGGTGCGTTGTGAATAGTTTCCGCTGCGGTCCATGCGCAATTGGCGTCAATCCTGAAAATAGCTTTTGTATGTTTCCGCAACTCTTTAATAATGGCCGCGTCATTATCCGTACCCAACTTAATTTTGTAAATAGGCCAGGGTTTTTCTTTCATTTTTGCGACCATTTTATCTGTGGTATCCAGGCCAATCGTATAATTGGTAATCGGATAATTCTCTTTAGAAGTACCCCAAATCTCGTATAGTGGTTTTCCAACGATTTTACCATAGAGGTCGTGAGCCGCAAGGTCCAAAGCGCATAAGGCAAAGTTGCTCAATCCAGTGGCAGTAATAAACGTGTAAAAATCTTCAGCATTTTCAAAATTGTACTCCTCTATATCGGAGCGAATTGCTTCAATCTCGGAGATCATACTTTCACAGCTGATCCCGTAGTATGAATTGGAAGTTGCTTCACCATAACCGGTACAATTTTCGTATGAGAGAGAAACAATCAGAGTAGTCTGAAAATCATGAGATTCCCTGGAAATTGTAAAGGTATGTTTTAAAGGTAATATGTACTCTTTTAGAGTGATGTTCATTAACTAATTGTTTACCACTAATATAGATAAATCCCATATATGATAAAACAAAACCCCGGCATTCTTGCCGGGGTCAACATAACATGGTTCAGGATGATGTTGTTTAATCGTGAAAATTTCTTTTAATTCTTGTGAATGCTTCCGGAAACAGATTTTTTTATTTGAACTGTTGCTTCTCCGGTATAGGAAATATCCGCGCCGCTGCTGGCGTCAGCAGTCAGAGATTCGGATACATTTAAAGAAATATCTGCTCCGCTACTTGCATCGGCACGACAGGTTTGTACATTAAAATCTTTGGCCCTAATATCTGAACCACTGCTGGCATCGGCAAATAGGATATTGGCTTCGCCGGATAATTTAATACCTGCCCCACTGCTTGTACTGGCATCAACTTCATCGGCACTTAATTCTACCTGCAGATCCGAGCCACTAGAGGCCTTCAATGCTATTTTATCAGATTCAATAAGACTCTTCCCATATAGATCTGCACCACTCGAAGATTCCAGTCCGGTAATATCGGGCAAAGAGACATAAACTTTTTTAGTTGCTCTGCCGATATTTTCTATAGCATGGATTTTTAGTTTACCATTCCGGATATCTGTACCAATAAGGTCAATAATATTTTCATCTGCTTCTACGGTAATTTCAAAATCTTTGGCCTGAGTAATATAAACATCCAGGCCTTCTGAGGCAGATACTACGGTAAACTCTTCGGTTACTTCTCTTCGGTCTTCGGCAACAACCCCGTTTCCTTTTTGTCCGTCACCAAAATTAATGTCAAAGGCACAAGAGGAAAGAAATAGTGCCAGGATTAATGCGATTGTAATTCTTGCTAATGTTGTCATGATTGTCGTTTTTAAATTGTCCAAATTTTACCTGGACGCTGCTTTAGTGATTATTGTTTCAGTTTGATTGATTAAAATTCTCTGTTTTTGTTAGAAAAATAGAATATGTATTACCCAGTTGTTGAATAGTAATGATGAATTGTGGACTTTTAGTTATTATCATCGGTTTTGATCTTTACACCATCCTCATCAATTTTCATTTTAAAGGAATCTCCATTGTCTTTAATGTCAATATCTACTCCATCCCCATTTATAATTATGCGACCGTCTTCATCATCTTCCTCATCCAAGTCTTCCGGACAATCCAGACATTGTAATACACCGTTGTCTTGCATAAGCCATTGGTAATCTATTATATCGCTTCTATAAATTTCCTTGTCGTATCGGGTTATTCTCCCAATGTGGCGTTTGGCAGATTCATCAAACCTTATGACGCTTTTTACCGGAACAAAAACCGTGACGCGTATTTCCTGGTCCCTAACCTTATTTTTAGCGTCTGTGGTGTGAAAATTATCGAGGAACAAGGTATTATTGTCTACGGAATACTTGTAATCGATTTTGCTTGCCCTATCTTTTGCGGTTGCAAAAGAATTTCCGTCTGCGTCCTTTCTGATACGAATATGAGCAATTGAATCCTCAGACTTCTTAATATCAAAACGCACGTCCTTGGCAAATAATAGCTTATCCCCGTTTTCATCATAAGTAATTGTCATCCCATTGATCCCGACGTTTTCCTGATTTTCATAAAGATCACTCGACCTAAGGTTTATACGTAATGTATCAATTCCTGAAGGAAAATTTAAATCTTCTTTGATTGTGGTTGTTCCGCTAAAGGCGTGTGCGGATGCTTGTTGTATTCCTAAAACACTCAATCCTATAATGGATAATAACCATAATCCCAGCAATGAGAATTTAGCTATGTTGCCGATAGATTTAAGGTTAGTTACAAGAATTTTTAACCCCAGGTATAATAGAAAGAAAAATGGAATACCTATGGCGAAAAAAGACAGTAATGAAACAAGCCATACCGGTGCGGATGTTGAATTTACCATATCATAAAAGTCAATACCCGGGATATGTACAATATCTAGAATACCAACGGTGAATAATCCTATAAAGAGACCAATTAAAGTTGCAGCACCTATTATGATTAAGAGGATTCCAATAAATTTTCCGAAAACTTTGAATAGGAACATGATAATGTCGCCAAGGGCATCAAAAAATGTTTTACCACTGCTTTTTACCTGGTTACCTACTTTTTCATAATCTACGCTCTTTACTTTATCTGCAACATCATCAAAACCCTCTTTTACTTTTCGCTCAATATTGCTAATGTTTACTGGCTCACCTCTCATATCTAATTTCTGAGAAGTAGTAGCGGCTTCCGGCACTAAAATCCAAAGTAAAATATAGGCAATAAAACCAAAGCCTGTAAAAATACCAAGTACAATGAATATCAGTCGTATCCATAGGACATCGAACCCAAGATAATGTTCCAGCCCGGCACATACGCCACCAATATATTTGTTGTCAATATCTCTGTAGAGTTTTTTGATTCTTGGACGTGCTTCACTACTTTGTCTTGGTTCATCTTCAAAAATGTCCTCATCTACCATGTAGTCTTCAGGTTGCCCCATGACGCTGATGACTTCATCTACCTCTTTGAGCGTAATAACCTGCCTGTCGTTTTCCATTTTTTCCTGGAAAAGTTCAGCTATCCTGGCTTCAATATCAGCAATGATTTCATCGCTTCCGGTTGTTCCGGAAAATGAGCGCTTTATTGATTCCAGGTAGCGCTGTAATTTGTTAAATGCTTTTTCATCTATGTGAAAAAGTATATTTGCGAGATTTATATTTACTGTTTTATTCATTGTTAGTTGTTTTTAGTATTGGTAACCAAATTAACTGCTCCTCTGAGTTCATCCCAGGTAATGTTCAATTCTTTTAGGAACACTTTACCTGTTTCTGTAAGTGCGTAATATTTCCTGGGCGGACCGGAGGTTGATTCCTCCCAGCGGTAATTGAGTAAACCGGCATTCTTTAGCCTGGTTAGTAAAGGATAAATAGTGCCTTCAACCACCAGCATCTTTGCGTCCTTAAGGGTTCCAAGAATTTCAGAAGCATACTTATCTTCTCCTCTTAGAATGGAGAGTATGCAATATTCCAAAACTCCTTTTCGCATCTGCGCTTTTGTGTTTTCTATGTTCATAATTTCATAATTCTGTTTTGTGCTGTTCCGTGTACCACGGCTTCATTTCAGCATCTGGTTAACTGTTCGTTTTTTTGCTTTTCATTTGATGATGATTGATAAATAAACTCCTTTTTTTATTGATGAATAACTCCTATTATACAGCTTGATTAATGCTGTTTATTATTTTATAAAATTGATCGTTATGGGATATTTAAAATACTGCCCTTCATTTGTCCTTAAAGTTGCCAAAATGGTATAAACTATATTGATAATAAAGAGCGAAACCTGTAACAAACCTGTAATTCCAATAGGCCAAAGCCACCATCCAAAATGTAAATTTTCACCTATAAAATGAAAATTGATATTGTTGAACTCGTTGTAATCGCGAATATCCAATAACCCTCCATCAAAAATGCTTGGTATAAATCCAAGTATGAAAGGAACCGATATAATCCCCAAAATAATGGAATACAATAAGAGGCTAATTTGAAAATTTAAAGCCTGCTTCCCGTTGTAGTCTACAAAGCTGTGTTCCTTCTTATTTCCAATCCATAAAACCAAGGGCAAAAGAAAGTTACCAAAGGGAATAAAGTACTTGCTAAGGGTAGATGCATGAATAACTGCGGATAAATTTCTTTCGTGTTTTGTCAATGTCTCTGTCATGGCCTATTAGTTTCTTATGCAAATATATGGCTAAAAGAAGGTATTATGCAAAACATAGTACTAATATTTAACAAATAATTAACAT